>JAKONB010000258.1 GCA_022702195.1 Beijerinckiaceae bacterium
ATGGCCACGGTGGATTTCATGGCCAAGCTCGTGGCCGCCACACCGGCCGCCTGCGACCAGGACCATCCGGGCGCCCTGGTGCTCCAGGCCTCCGACATCCCCGACCGCACCCGGGCGATCCTGGGGCAGGGGGCCGACCCGCTGCCGGCCATGCTGGCAGCCCTGCGCCGGCTCGAGGCGGCGGGCGCCACGCGCATCGCGATCCCGTGCAACACGGCGCATCATTGGCACGCCGCGTTGCAGGCAGCGACGCAATGCCCGATCCTCCACATCGTCGAGGCGGTGGCGGCGGCGCTCGCGGCGCAGGGCTGTCGGGGCGGCCCGATCGGGCTGCTGGCGACGGACGGCACCCTGCGGGCCGGGATCTATCCCGAGCGCCTCGCCCGGCACGGCTATGCCTGCCGCGTGCCGGAGGATCAGGCCACGGTCATGGAGGCCATCCGCCTGGTCAAGGCTGGCCGGGTAGCCCAGGCAGGCCCGATCCTGCGGGACCAGGCCGAGCGGCTGATCGCCGCCGGCTGCGACCGGGTGGTGCTCGCCTGCACCGAGATCCCGGTGGCCCTCGCCGATCCCGGCGCGGCGCCGGTGCCTCGTCCCGAAAGGTGGTTGCCGGCTTTCGGAAAAAGGCGATGCAACATCAAGAACCGAGAGCCTCGTCCCGAAAGGTGGTTTCCGGCCTTCGGGAAAAGACGATGCAACATCAAGAGCCTCGAGCATCGCTCCGGATCCGGTTTCCGGGACGATGCTCTGGCGCCCTATCTCGTCGATGCCACGGACGCGCTGGCGCGGGCCTGCCTCGCGGCCCCAAGCCCCGCCGCGCGGCTGGCCGCGTGATCAGTTCGCTTTTGCCTCGACGTTCAGCCGGTCCATCACCGCGCCCGGATTCGGGGCGGCGCCGAAATCCAGCACGCCGATGCCGGTGCCGTTCTTCGGGCGGACGCTCAGCGACAGGGTGCCGGGCTTGGTGACGAACTGGCCCATCGCCGCGCCGATCGCCTTGGCGCCCGCCGAATTGCCGAGGATCGCCGGGACGCCGAAGGTGCTGGCGGCGACGTATTCCTGCGTCAGCTCCTCGGGCTTGAGGCTCAGCACCTTGGCCTGCGCGGCGATGAAGCGCTCGAACAGGCCGCCATTCTCGATGGTGAGATCGAGGGCCTTGGCGGTGGCCGACAGCATGGCGAAGCCGGACACCCCCGCATCCGGATCGAACACCTCCGGGCCGATGCCGCCCAGCATGCCGTTGAGCCGCACCGTGCCCATGTCCTTGCCGGAGACCGAGACCTCCCCGAGCTTGAGCTCCTTGGCCGCCTCGTCCCAGGCGGTGTCGGCCACCAGGGTGAGGTCGAGGTCGCGGTAGCCGTAGAGCGCCAGCGAGCCGAGGCCCGGCACGCCCGCCACCGCCGAGGCCGGCAGCGTCAGCCCGGCGAGGCTGACCCGCCCCGCCACCGGAACGCCGTCGCGGGGCGGCCCGAAATTCATCGCCCCGTCGCGCAGGCCGATATGCAGCGGGACCGCGCCCGGCTGACCCGGCGCAGGCTTCGCCAGCGGGTCGCCCGCCGGAGCGGCCTTGGCCGGCAGGTCGAGGCTCAGATCCTTGAGCGCCAGGGTGCCGAGCATCGGGGTCAGACGGCGCAGGTCGTCGTCGCTGGGCTCGCCCGCCACCGTGCCGAGCTTGCGCAGGGCCGCGATGGTGGGGGCCAGGGAGAAGCCGTTGAGGGACAGCCGCGCCAGGCGCCCCTGGCTGCCGTCGACCCCCGTGAAGGCGATCTCCTCCAGATGGGCCTCGGAGCCGGTGAGGCCGAGGCGGGCGATGCCGAGGTTGAGCGTGCCGGGGGGCCTGGTCTCCTGGACGCCGAGGCCGGTGGCCTCCAGGCTGCCGATGGAGACGGCCTCGGCGAGGTCGGCCGAGAGGCCCATCAGCCGGGCGCGCTGGGGCGGGGCCAGATGGGCGTAATCCAACCCGGTGAAAGCCTGGAACGCCCCGGTCCAAGTGGCCGGGATCTGCCGTCCGGCCAGATCCCGGCCCTCGATCCGGGCGATCTTCACGGCGGTGCCGCGCGCATCCACGTAGGCGACGTCGTCGAGGGAGAGCGAGGCGTAGATCCGCTGCAGGGCGCCCTTGCCGTCGCCGGGCTCGCCGTAGAGGCGGGCGAGGACGGCGAGATCGAGATCGGTCAGCCGCAGGCGGCCATAGGTGCCGGTCCCGGTGACCGGCCCGGATTTGCCGACGCCGTCCACCACGATGGCGGCCCCCGCCGCCGTGAGTTCGGCGACGCGGCCGGCGCGCACGTCCTTGGCCAGCACGTCGCGGTAGCTCACCACCGGGGCGGCGCCGCCGACAGACTCGACCCGCAATTCGGGGATCGCGATGGAGGCCGCGTCGAGGCGGGCTAGGCGGGCCGGCCAGGGCTCGCCGGGGCCGACCTTGAGCAGGGCGGTGAGGTCGTCCTTCGACAGGCGCGTGCCGCTCACCGTCACCCGCGGCGCCCGCAGGGTGGCGTCGCCCAGCGGGATGCTGACATCGGCCAGCGTCACGTCCTGCACCGCCGAGGCGGCCTCCTGGGCCGCGGCCGGCCCCGGCAGGCTCGGCGCCCCCGCGCCGAGCAGGACGAGGACGCAGGTCGAGGCGCCGACCGCCCAGGTCAGGAGGGGGCGGCCTTTCGAGCGGGTCATGGGCGTATCCGGGGCGCGATGGGCGAGCGGCGAGGCAAGGGGCGGGGCGAGGGACGAAGCATGGGAGGCGGACCGGCGCGAGGCGACCGGACCGGCGCGCCATCCGTGCCGCAGTTTCGGGATCGAGGCAATCGCCGGGCCGGGGACCCTGCAATCCCCGGCCAAGTCGCTCGAAGTTTTTGCCGTCGCATCCCATGGTTCCGAGACCCGGAATCCGCCGCCCGCCGTGATGCTCTACAGCGAGAACGAGGTGCCGCAGCCGCAGGAGGCGGTGGCCAGGGGATTCTCGATCTTGAAGGACTGGCCGATGAGGTCGTTCACGAAATCGATGGTCGAGCCGCTCATGTATTCGAGCGACATCGGGTCGACCAGGACGGTGGCCCCATCGCGCTCGATCGCCACGTCGTCCTCGGCGCGCGCCCGCGCGATGTCGAACGCGTAGGAGAAGCCCGAGCAGCCGCCGCCGTTCACGCTGATCCGCAGCGACGCGCCGGGGGGCTCGGCCCCCATGATCTCGTTGATGCGCTTGGCGGCGCGGGGCGTCAGGGTGATGTCGGCCATCGGATGCTCGGTTGTCGTCGATTGCCAGAAGCGTTGCGTGACACAAGATATGCGCCCTAAGCATCCGCCGCAACGCGGCAGGACGAGAGGGCGGGTCACGTGAGGCAGAACGGTGAGCGCTGGCGAGCCCCTTACGCCACCGATCCGGCCGCCACGCGCGGGCGGCTGATCCCGGAATCCGCCTCGCCGACGCGCAGCGACTTCCAGCGCGACCGCGACCGCATCATCCATTCCTCCGCCTTCCGGCGCCTGAAGCACAAGACCCAGGTCTTCGTGCATCACGAGGGCGACCATTACCGCACCCGCCTGACCCACACGCTGGAGGTGAGCCAGATCGCTCGCGCGCTCGCCCGCGCCTTGGGGCTCGACGAGGATCTGGCCGAGGCTCTGGCGCTCTCCCACGATCTCGGCCACACCTGCTTCGGGCATACCGGCGAGGACGCCCTCGACGCGCTGATGACCGACCATGGCGGTTTCGACCACAACGCCCAGGCCCTGCGCATCGTCACCCGGCTGGAGCGGCGCTACGCCACCTTCGACGGGCTCAACCTCGCCTGGGAGACCCTGGAG
>JAKONB010000315.1 GCA_022702195.1 Beijerinckiaceae bacterium
TAACGGGCGAACACGTCGGCCCCGAGGACGAGGCCGAGAAGCAGCCCCTGGAAGGCCCGGGTCAGGTCGAAGGGCAACTTCAGGTCGATCTGCGCGCCCTCTCCGCCGATGGTGGTGAGGGCGATGACGAGGGCTGCGACGAGGATGCCCGGCGGTGAGAGCCGCCCGAGAAACGCCACGATGATCGCGGTGAAACCGTAGCCCGGCGAGATCTCGGGCTGGAGCTGCCCGATCCGTCCCGCCACCTCGGCGATGCCCGCGAGCCCCGCCGCGCCCCCCGAGACGGCGAAGACGGCCAGGGTCAGCGCGGCATCGGAGAAGCCCGCGAAGCGCGCGGCCCTCGGACTCGCCCCCACGACCCGGACCTCGAAGCCGAACAGGGTGCGGGCGAGCACGCGGGTTGCGAGGATAACGGCCAGGAAGGCGATCAGCACGCCCGCATGCAGGGTCTCGCCCTCCATGAGGTAAGGCAGGCGGGCCGCGGGATCGAAGCCGACGCTCTGAGGGAAGTTGTAGCCCGCCGGATCGCGCAAGGGGCCACGGACCATGTAGTCGAGCAGGAGCTGGGCGACGTAGACGAGCATGAGGCTCGTCAGAATTTCCGAGACCCCGAGGCGGACCTTCAGGAGCGCCGGGATCAGCGCGTAGGCCGCTCCGGCGAGCGTCCCGACGACGAGCATCGCGGGCAGGATCCAGACGGTGGACCCGCCCATGCCGTGCGTCGCGACGCCGATCCAGCCGCCCGCGAGGCCGCCGGCGACGAACTGGCCCTCGGCGCCGATGTTCCAGAGGTTGGCGCGGTAGCAGAAGGCGAGTCCGGTGGCGATCAGCGCCAGGGGGGCGGCCTTCAGGGCGATCTCCTGCAGCGACCAGACCTCGCTCAGGGGCGTGACGAAGTAGGTGACGAAGGCGGCGGCGGGCGAGACGCCGAGGGCCGCCACGGCCAAGCCGCCGACCAGCATCGCCGCCGCGAAGGCGAGGGCCGGCGAGAGGATCTCGAGCGCCGGGGCGCGACGGGTGCGGGGAACCAGGTCGAGGCGCATCAGGGCTCCCGGTCAGTGCGCATGGGCGGGGGCCGGCTCGCGCCCGCGCGGATCGGCCTCCCCATGGGCGGCGTGATCGCGCGCGCCGCCCATGAGGAGGCCGATGGACTCGCGGCTCGTCTCGCCCGAGGCGATGGCCGCCGAGAGGGTGCCGGCGTGCAGGACCGCGATGGAATCGGCGATCTCGAACAATTCGTCGAGGTCTTGGCTGATGACGAGGATCGCGGCCCCGCGCGCGGCGAGATCGATCACCGCCTGCCGGATGTGAGCGGCGGCGGCGGCATCGACGCCCCAGGTCGGCTGGTTGATCACGAGAATGCCGGGCTCCGCCAGGATCTCGCGGCCGACCACGAACTTCTGGAGATTGCCGCCGGACAAGGTGCCGGCGGCCGGATCGGGACCGGCCTTCCGCACGTCGAAGGTCTCGATCACGCGCTCGGCGAGCTTGCGCGCGGCGCCGAGCCGGAGCCATCCGAACCGGGTCAAGGCCGCCGTCGGATGGCGCGAGAGCAGGGCATTCTCGGACAGGCTCATTTGGGGCGCCGCCGCGTGCCCATTGCGCTCCTCCGGCACGAAACCGGCCCCGAGGCGCCGACGCGCGGTGATGCCGAGCCCCCCGACCGGCTGGCCCTCGAGGCGCACGGCGCTCGGCTCCGGCGCGCGGGTCTCCCCCGACAGGGCCGCGAAGAGCTCGGCCTGTCCGTTTCCGGCGATGCCCGCGATTCCGAGGATCTCGCCGCCCGCAACGCTCAGCGACACGTCGCGCAGGGCGGTGGCGTGCAGGCCGGGACCGGGGAGGGAGAGGTGGTCGAGGCGCAGGCGCTCCCGGCCGATCCGCGCGCCCGGGCCTGCCGTCACGTCGCGGACCGCGTTGCCCACCATCATGGCGGCCAGCGAGCGGACCGTCTCCTCGCGGGGATCGCAGGTGCCGACGACCTTGCCGGCGCGCAGGATGGTGGCCCGTACGCAGAGCCGCCGCACCTCGTCGAGACGGTGGGAGATGTAGAGCAGCGCTCGGCCCTCCCGGGCCAACCGCTCCAGGACGGTGAACAGCACCTCCGCCTCGCCGGGGGTGAGCACCGAGGTCGGCTCGTCGAGGATGACGAGCTTGGGGTCCTGCAGCAGGCAGCGGACGATCTCAATGCGTTGGCGCTCACCCGCCGAGAGCGACCAGACCGGGCGATCCGGCTCGAGATGCAGGCCGTAATCGATGCCAAGCCGGGCGATGCGGTCGGCCAGCCCCCGGCCGGAGAGATCCTTCGGCATGACGAGGGCGATGTTCTCGGCGACCGTGAGGTTCTCACACAGGGAGAAGTGCTGGAAGACCATGCCGATCCCGAGCCGCCGGGCGGCTTCCGGATTGGGCAGTTGCACGATCTCGCCCCGGTGCGTGACGACGCCCTCCGTCGGCTCCAGCAGGCCGTAGAGGATCTTCATCAGGGTCGACTTGCCGGCGCCGTTCTCCCCCAGGAGGGCATGGATCTCCCCGGCCCGGATCTCCAGGTCAACGCCGTCATTCGCCGTGAAGCCGCCGAATCGCTTGACGATGCCGTAGGCGCCGAACAGCGGGGTCGGTCCGACCCTCGGGCGGGGCGGCGGCGCGATGGGGGCGGAGGCGGCGGCCATGCCTAGACCGTGCCGAACAGGCGCCGGGCCAGCAGCGAGTGCGCCTCGCGCAACGCGCCGGTGTCGAGGCCGATCGGATGACCGTCGCGCACCCGCCACTGGCCCGCCACCATCACCCGGTCGGCCCGGTGCGCCCCGCACAGGACCAGAGCCGCGAGGGGATCGTGACTGCCGGAGAAGCGCAATTCGTCCAGGGTGAACAAGGCGAGGTCCGCCTCGCGGCCCTCCGCGATCCGGCCGATATCGGAGCGCCCGAGGCAGGCAGCAGAGCCTTCGGTGGCCCAGCGCAGGGCATCCAGATGGGTGACCCGCTCCGCCCCGTAGGTGAGGCGGTTCAGCATCAGGGCGTGCCGGACGCCCTCCATCAGGTTCGAACTGTCGTTGGAGGCCGAGCCGTCGACGCCGAGGCCCACGGGCGAGCCGGCGGCTTCCAGCTCGCAGGTCCGGCAGCAGCCGGAGGCCAGCGTCATGTTCGAGGTCGGGCAATGGCACACGCCGACCCCCGCCTTGCCCAGGCGGGCCACCTCGGCATCGTTGAAGTGGATGCCGTGGGCGAGCCAGGTCCGCGAGCCCATCCAGCCGACCTCCTCCAGGTAGTCGACCGGGCGCTGGCCGAACATCGCGAGGCAATAGGCATCCTCGTCAAGGGTCTCGCCGAGATGGGTGTGCAGGCGGCAATCGTGGCGGTCGGCGAGGGCGGCGCTCTCGCGCATCAGCCGCTTCGTCACGTTGAAGGGCGAGCAGGGGGCGAGCCCGATCTGCACCATCGCGCCGGGCGAGGGATCGTGGAACAGGGACAGCACCCGCTCGCTGTCGGACAGGATGGTGTCGTCGTCCTGCACCAGGGTGTCCGGCGGCAGGCCGCCGTCCCGCACGGACAGACTCATGGAGCCACGGGTGACGAAGGCGCGGATCCCGAGTGCCTGCGCTTCCTCGACCTGGATGTCGACGGAGGCCTCGAGCCCCTTGGGAAACAGATAATGGTGGTCCCCCGCCGTGGTGCAGCCCGACAGGAGAAGCTCGGCATAGGCGAGCCGCGTGGCGAGCCGGAACGCGTCCGGCGTGAGCTTGTCCCAGACCGTGTAAAGGGCCTGAAGCCACGGGAAGAGCGGCTTGTTGATCGCCAACGGATGGGCGCGGGTCAACGTCTGGAAGAAGTGGTGATGCGTGTTGACGAGACCCGGAATGACGACGTGGCGCGAGGCGTCCCAGGTCTCGTCCACCGGCGCCGCCGGCCGGCCGCCCGAGGGGATTCGCTCGACGATGCGCGTCCCCGCGATGACGATGCCGCCCGCGGCCTCCGCTGCGAGGATCGCCAGCGGATTCTTGATCCAGAGACGGTGGGCTCCACCCGTGCGCTCGTTCATCGTGACTCCCGATTCCGCGTGCTCCCGAAGGCGAGCACGATTCACGCCGTCCGGCCCCCGTCAGAAGATGTGGAAGGCGATGCCGGCGAGAAAGCTCTTTTCCTCGTTGCCCTTGAAGGTCGCCCGGTCGACGTTGCCGAACTTGTTCAGCCAATACTGGAAGCCGATGAAGGCATCCAGCTTGTTGGGCTGGTTCCAGACCATCTTGCCGACGTCGAGCACGAGGTTGGTCCGCGACAGGAACTCCACCCCCGTGCCGGGATAATAGCCGCCTGGATAGTTGAACGGATCCCGGATCCCTTTGCCCTTCGGCGTCACGATGTTGTTGAAGCCGGCCAGGCTGAGGGGAACGTTCGGGAAGAAGGTGATCGGGAAATTGTAGACGATCTCGAACTCGGGCACGGTGTCGAAGCTGACGTCGCGGTCGCCGCCGACGTTGAATCCGTTCCGGTTCCACTCCTTGTAGGCGTGGGCGCTGATGTTCAGGAAGCCGGCGGGCACATCGACCGAGAAGGTCAGGCCACCGACGACGTCGCGCTTCTTCGGGCCGAAGGCCGTGTCCTTGGTGTTCGCATCGAAACCGTAGGAGAGCGAAACGTCCTTGACGAGGCCGGGAAACGTGAAAGCCTTGCTTCCCGTCAGGGCGTTCAGGCTCAACGTGCCGCGGTAAAGGCCGTAGGCTTCCGTGGCGCCGTAATCATACTGGGCGAAACCGCCCGGGGCGTTGGTGGTCCCGGCCGGATCCTGCGAGGTCGATTTCAGGATATCGAGGGAGAAGAAATTCGTGCCGTACGCCCAGGCGTCGGCATGCGAGATATTGGTGATGTATTTCGGAATGTCGCGATTGCGAAAGCTTCCGTCCGCCCGCTGGATCTGCACGCCCGGCTCGGCCGCCGGGAACTGGTAGCGAAAGCTGACCTGCGTGTCGGAGAAGAGGAAGAAGGACGGCTCCGTGACCGGCGGCGCCTCCGCCGGCTTCGGGGTCTTCCTCTCGAGATCGGCGGCCATACCGCAGCCGATCATGACGAGCGACAGAGCCGCCGCCGTGAAACCCCTGGCGACCATCGTTTGTCTCCTGTTCCTCAGCATGGGTGCGGAGGGCCGCAACGGATGTGCCAGGGCGAACCGGCATCGCGACGGAGGGTCCCGCCGTCACAATTCGGCAACAGGCCCACCGCCCGGATGGACGCCGCCATGGGGGCCGGAGTCGCGAGTCGGCCCCACGGCCTCCGTCCTGATGATGGGCTGGGCACATACGGGCATGGCGACCGTCGGGAGGGGCGAAACTTCACGCACGGATGGGGTCTGTTTGAGCACGCGTATCCGCCCGCTTACGGACATCATGGGATCCGCTTTCGATTCCCGAGCCAGCGATGCCCCTATGGTCAGCCTCCTCGAAGCCCAGCCGTCGCCGCTCACCCTCGATGGATCGACCACGGCTCTCCTGATCATCGACATGCAGCGCGACTTCCTCGAGCCCGGAGGCTTCGGGGAGAGCCTCGTCAACGACGTGTCCTTGCTCGCCGCCGCCGTACCGCCGTGCCGGGCGGTCCTCGACGCGGCCCGTGCCGCCGGGCTTCTCGTGGTGCATACACGGGAGGGGCACCGTCCCGATCTCTCCGACGCACCGCCGGCCAAGCTGGAGCGCGGCGCGCCGACGGCACGGATCGGCGCGCCCGGACCGATGGGCCGGATCCTGATCCGCGGCGAACCCGGGCACGCCATCATCCCGGCGTTGACGCCGCGCGCGGGCGAGCCGGTGATCGACAAGCCGGGCAAGGGCGCCTTCTACGCCACCGACCTGGCCGACATCCTCGCGGCCCGCGCCATCGCGACCCTTCTCGTCTGCGGCGTGACCACCGAGGTCTGCGTCCATACGACGGTGCGGGAGGCCAACGATCGCGGATATCGCTGCGTCGTCATCGGGGATGCGTGCGGGTCGTACATCCCGGAATTCCACGCCGCCGGCCTCGCGATGATCACGGCTCAGGGGGGACTCTTCGGCTGGGTCTGCGAATCCGCCGCTGTCGTCACCGCCCTCGGCCGGCTCGGGTGACGGTTTCGGCCCCGGCACTCCGCCTCCCATGAGCGTCCGGCCTGTTTCCGAAAGCCGGAGACCCCTTTCGGGACGAAGCCCTAAAAATCGTCGCCCACGGGACGGCGTCTCCAATGGTTCGTTTCGACGCAGCGATACTCGAACTGCGCATCCCATGCGGTCTGTCCGATCGTGCAGGCCGCACTGGACCTGGCGGGCGGCAGGTTCGCGGGAGCGGACAGCGTGCCGTCGGGGGCGGCCTGTACGGGCCGAATGCCGCCGTTGGCGTAGATGTCGCCCTTGATGAGGCCCCGCGCGCTGATCGAGAACGAGGGGAGGCCGGTGGCCTTCGAGCGGAGCAGCCATCCGTCCGGATTGACCGCATAGCTTCCATTGGCCTCCGAGAACAGAATGCCATCGGTCCACTTGCCGACGACGCCGCCCTGGTTCGAGATCGAGAGGGCCGCATCGTATGCCGCTCCGGAGACGACATCGTCCGGCAGGGCCGCGATCTGGATCCCCGACTTGTACCAGACCGATGTTCCGGCACGCGCCGCGTAATTGACCTCCGCGCCGGAAAGATTGAGCACGTTGGTGGCGCAGACCCCCTTGTCGCCCGCGCCATTGGTCTTCGGCGCACGCTGGCATCCGAGCACGGCGTAGGGATTGATGCCGAAATAGGCCCCCCTCGCGCCTTTCTCCGGCGTGAGACCCGATCCACCATCCCCCTGGAAGGTCGCGAAGCCGAACGCCGCGCCGACGTAATTGCGATTGGCGCTGTCGGGGGCGGCCGGGACCATCTGGTGGACCAGAACCTGGAGCCCCTGACGGCCTCCTCGTGTCGGCTGCGTCATCGTCCCCGAAATGTTGAGGTAGTTGACGAATCCGTTCTTGCTGACACTGGCTTGGTCTTGATCGACCTGAATGCTGTTCAGGTTGACGGTGGAGGTGGACGCGCCGATCGCCGCGCGGTTGCTGAAAAGCTGAGGCTTGAGACCGCCCGACGTGGGACTGCCATACGTCACGGTCTCGCCAGGCGCGTTGCCGAGATACAGGGTCGAAGGGCGCATGCTGAACTGACGTGACGCGACGTCCAGACAGCCAAGCGACAGGACCTGTTGGTTCGGACCACCCCCCACCGTCAGATCACGACACTCTCCGTTCGGCTGGAAGCCGATGATCGGCGCTCCGCTCTCCAACGCGTCGGCAGCGCCGCCGATGCCGGCGAGGAAAAGGATCGCCAAGCCGATTGTGTGGAGCATGTTCCCCTTCGCGAGACGGTTTCGCCCCTCTTCGCGCGCGGCAACGGCCGGCGCGTCGGCGCGCTGACGCGACCACCCCCGGACATCCTGGGGCGGGCCAGGGGTAGGCGAGCTTTGAGGTTCGCGCAAGGATCGACGCGGCGCTCCTTGGAGCGGGGCATGGCTGTCGCGGCTGGTGGCCGGCGCGATCCGGACGACCGCCGAGGGAGGCTGCGGGATGGGCGCGACACCCTCCCGCGCGCACCGACATTTCCGATCGGGCACGGTGGCGGATATGAGGACATCCATCAGCAGTCGGCCAGAGGACCCGCGGGGGGACATGATCTGCGGGAGCCTTGGCCAACGGGGAATGTGGGATGAATCCAAGGCGTTGGCTCCATCGATCGACCCAGGCTCTCGCCGGGGTCTGGGGGCGCGACCTCCAAATCGATGGCACTGTTTTCCACATCCGTTCGCCGCACGGACATTACTTGGGTGTTTCCGCGACAAGCCCGCTCGTCGTGGGATGTGGGAGGGGGCGGCCCGATCACACTCCCCTGCTGGCATACATTCCACATTCGGGAGCAGGGTACGCCTACCTTATCTCCGGCAGGGGCTGGAATTCCCTGATGGTGCTCACGCCGAACACCGATGCCCGATTGATCGTTCCCGTGAAGATCACGCCAGCGAGGGACGGGGGCGTTCACCTGTCGGATCCGGAGACGCAATTATATCTCAGTGCCAGCCCTCCCCAGGAGGAGCAGGGTTTGTCCCTGATCAGCGCGAACCGTGTCGAGGCACAGGGGTGGGAAACATTTCGCCTCGAGCGAGGCTACAAACGTGTGCGCAGCCCGTCCTTGCGAAAGATGCTCCGGGATATCAATCGCTTCAGAGGCAACCACGGCGCGATCGAAACCGCAGGTCATCGCCTCGAAGGTCACCGTCTCGAAGGTCATCGATCGGATCCCCTCTCGCGGGATGAGGCCGGGGACGACACCTTTGAGATTTTGAGTTGTTGTTCGCATTGCGTGAGCGATGCGCAGGCCAGGGTTTTGGCAAAGCGGTTCTTGTCGGGAGACATTCGGATCGAGCGCAGGCAGGATCACGCGGCGCAAGACTTCTGGCTGCACGAAGCGCTGCGGTCCCTGGTCGATTGGTCTGCGGAGAAGCCCGATCGCCCATCCGTGGGCGAGGTTTTGGACAAGAGGTATGACAGGCTGGATATCGATGGTCTCGATGGGCGCTGGATATCGCTGAGCCACCGCCTGAACAGTTTCGCCCGTCAAGAAATACAGCATCGTCACAAGATCTGCCTCGTTGCCACGGCGCGCAATGAGGGGTTGTATCTTGTCGATTGGGTGGCGTATCACAAGAGTATCGGCTTCGAGCAAATTTATATCTACAGTAACGACAATGATGACGGGTCGGATGATGTGCTGAGGCTTCTCGCGGCCGCGGGAGAAATCGTCTGGTTCAGGAACGATCTGGAGGTCGGTCGCAAAGCGCAGACCAAAGCGTACGGTCACGCTTTCTCCATGCTCCCGGATATTCTCGAGTACGAATGGACGGCCGTTCTCGATATCGACGAGTACCTTGTCATCCGCGCATCGGAGTTTGCCTCGTTGCGCGACTATCTGCATTTCCACGAGCGCAACGGTTCGGACGTCATCCATCTGACCTGGAAAATCATGTCGTCCTGCGGACAAGACGGATACGACAGAATCCCGTTGATCGACCGGTTCCATCGACGCCTGCCGTATGATGACCCTCACACGAAATGCATTTTCAGAACGAAACTCTGCATGCATTCCCAGCCGCACAGGCCCGTTCTGATCGATCAGGAGGGGGCCAGGCACGTCGATGCCAAGGGCGAGCCGTTCGTTTCTTTGGAGAACAAGTCGCTTTCGGCGAGGCCGATCACGGACCCGGCCTGCGTGAATCACTATTTCTACAAATCACGCGATGAATTCATGAGCAAATTCTCGCGAAACAGGGGGGATTATCCGCTCGTGAAGGGCCAGGAGATCCTGGATATGCCGGCCGATTTCGAGGAAAACTTTAGACGGCAATTCGCATCGACGGACAGCATCACGGATGACGATGCGAGGAACGCTGCCCCGAACGTCGATGCTTACGCAGCCCGTCTCCTGGATCTGCCCGGCCTGACAGCCGCCCTGGAGCGGGCGGAACGGTGGCATGCCGCCCGTGTCCGGGCCATCGGCCATCGGAACCTGCGGCTCGGCCTGACCGGCGAGACGACGTGAGACGCCAATGGGCGACCGGGACGGATCGACGCCGACGAAACGCTCACGCGCTGCCGCGTCACGCTCTGTCGGCCCCCGAGCCGGAGACCGGAGCCTCGTGCCGGAAATCGGATCCGGGACGATGTCGTAGGCCCGCTCGGGGCGGGGGATCCGGTTCAGATCAGGTCGGTAAACACGTGGTCGGACCAGACCGGGGACGCGACGGGACGCGGTGGGGCGTCCTGGGGCGCGGCGCGGGACGGCTTGGCGCCCCGCGGACCCGGCGTGGTCTTCGCCCGGCGCTTGGGCTTCTCCGGACCCCCGACCGCATCGTGCTCGAAGAGGAGACAGGCGCCGTCCGTGTCGGAGATCCAGCCGCGATCCACCCAGCCGATGAAGCGACCATCATAGGCGAAGAGCTTGTCGTCGTGGATGAAGGCCACCGCCCGACCGGTCCAGAGATAGAGGGACTGCCCATCCTGGCAGAACGCCGCCTCGCCGCCGGCCCGGTCGAAGAACTCGATCATGATCGGCTCACGCTCCGATTTCGCTGTTGTGCAGCGCGCGAAGGTCGGCGTAGCTCACGGTCTGGCTGCTCCAGCTCGGTCCGTCGCAATCGTGGAGCCGCTTGGCGAGGGGCTTGTGCTTGTCGCCCTGGTAGAACCCCAGGATGACGGTCCCGCCCTCAGCATCGTCGCGCTCGATCCGGTAGGCGGGCTGAACCCCCGACCCGAGCCGGCTGAGGCGGACGCGTAGGCTCGGATTGCGCGCCTGATCGGGGACCATGTTGAGATAGACACCGCGCAGGTATTCGATCCGCTCGGCCTTGCGCCCCGCGAGATCCGTGATCGAGAGGTTCTCTGCGAGCATGTCGACGTGACGCATGGGGAATCGGCTTTCTTCAAGGTAGGGCAGGGCGCGTCTCGGGGCCGGGGGGCACCGTGATGCGGCTCAGGCGAGGGCCGGGGCTTCCTCGGTGGTGACCACGAAGCGCGTCAGGACGTTCGCCCCGAAGGTCAGCGTGAGGGGCACGTCCGCGGCGTCCCGGCCGTAGGCGATCAGGATGCGACCGATCCGGGAGGCGTTGTTGCGCGGATCGAACGTGTGCCAGCCTCCGTCGAGATAGACCTCCATCCACGCCGCGAAATCACCCGGCGCGTGCGGCAGCGGAAGCCCGATGTCGCTGACGTAGCCGTTGCAGTAACGTGTCGGAATGTTGAGGCATCGGCAGAAGGCGATGGCGAGATGCGCGTAGTCGCGGCACACGCCCCGCTGCTCCTCGAACACGTCGAAGGCGGTCCGGGTCGCCCGGGCATGCTCGTAGCCGAAGGTGATCCGGTCATGCACGTAGTCGCAGATCGCCTGGACCCGGCTCCATCCGGGGGGCAGGTGTCCGAACAGGTCCCAGGCGATCTGGGAGAGCCGGTCCGTCTCGCAATACCGGCTGCCCAGCAGGAACAGGATGCTGTCCGATGGGAGCTTGTCGACCGGCGTCTCGGGGGCATCGGGATGCATCCGGTCGCCACTGCCCGCATCGCGGACGATCGTCTCGGTCTTCAGCGTGAACGTCCCCGCCGGCGCGATCATGCGCTGGCACCAGTTCCCGAAGCCGTCGCGGTAGCCCTCCAACGGCACGGCCGGGCTGGTGACGAGGTAATCCGGCCGCTCCAGATCCGAGAACCGCGACGCATGGACGTTCAGCGTCGCGATGACGGGGGTGGGCTGGGGGAAATCGTAAGTCATCTCGCAGCCGACGAGGATGCGCATGGGTCTTCTCCTGGAAACGAGCTGCGTGGCCTCCGCTCCGATCGAGCGGGGTCCGGATCAGTGCAGCGTCGGAGGCGGCTCCAGGAACGCGCGCATGCCGCCCCCTTCCTCGACGGCGTCGGTGAAGGCATCGAGGGCGTCTTCGTCGGAGGCGAAGGTGTCACGCCAGATCGTCGACCACCCACTCTGATCGACGACTTCCAGGGTCCAGGGATCCTGCGTGCCGGCGAAGCGATAGACGTTCACGGTCACCGTGACGCCATCCTGAGTCGCCCGTCCGGTCAGTTCCGAGAACTCCATGTTCGGCTTCTCGTCGGTCATGCGTGTCTCTCTCGAATGGCGAGTTCACCGCACGAACCCAAACGTAACGCTCTGTCATGAACCTGATTTTTGTATGTTAGCAGATTCTCGAATGGAAAACCGGGGAAAATTTAAATTTTACCTCCGATACGCCACCCTGCACTTTTCGAGCCCCCGAAACACGACGGGGTCGCGATGCGGCACGGACGCTGTTTGTCTCGAAAGACGGTGGGAGACAGCCGCCATCCTCGTCGGCCGATGGCTGTCCCGGGGAGCGCCCGGCGGCGCCCGCGCGTGAGGGCGCGAGGTCGTGTGGCCAGAGCATCGTCCCGGAAATCGAATCCGGGGCGATGCTCTAAGATTTCGTTTTTGCCCTGCCTTTTTCCGAGAGCCGGACGCCGCCTTGTGGAAGGGTGCTTTAGGCCGAAGGCTCGGTGGCCCGTGCCGCGGAATCGCGGGCCTTCTGCATCACCTGTTCGGGCGTCGGCGGGTTGGCGGGGTGGTGGCTCAGGCAGAGCGGCGTTCGCAGCTTGGACGGGCGGCCCGATCCCTCGCTCGCGAAGTAGAACTCGCCGGCCTTGAGCTTGCCGATATCGCCGCCGTTGCCCCCGTTCGCGGCCAGGATCTCCTGGGCCGCCGCGATGGTGGCCGGCGCGCTCTGGCGCCCGAAGAACTGCGTCGTGCAATTGGAGACCACCTGGTTGTGGATGCCCTTCGGCACCTGGGTCGCCACGATCATCCCGAGGCCGTATTTGCGGCCCTGCGCCACGAGCTTGATGCCGCTGCCGAGGCTCGGCGCGGCGCGCTGGGCCGGCAGGAAGCTCTGCGCCTCGTCCATCACGTAGAGCCGGCCGCGCGGCGACGGGTTCTTCTTGATCCAGCCGAACAGGGTCATCTGGAGGCGGTTCACGAAATCCTCGCGCGCCGCCTCGGAGGCGAGCCCGGAGAGGTTGATCACCGAGATGCGCGTGCGCGCCGGATCACGCCCGTAGAAGAGCCGGCGCGGATCGAGCACGGTGCCTTCGACCCGCAGCAGCGGGTTGGTCGCGATGGCGGCATGGAGTTGATCGGCCATGGCCTGGGCGTGCCTGGCGGCGCTGCCGATCTGGCTGATCCCGTCCGGCAGGTCCGCGAGCAGGTCCATGAAGGCGGCCAGGTCGCCGCCGCCTCTGTCGGCGAAGCGCCGCAGGGCATCGGCGAGCACGCCGCGCTGGAGGGCGTTCCTGGCACCCGCCAGGGGGCCGATGGTCTCGGCCGCCATCTCGATGGCCTGCTGGCGCTCGTCCCGGTCTGTGCCCAACCCGGCAAAGTCGGGGAGCACCGACAGGAACACGGGATTGCCCGCATGCATCCCCGGCGTCCACACCACCACCTCGACCTGCGCCTGGTAGCGCGCGGCCTTGGCCGCGTCGTCGGCGGAGAAGCCCTCCGGCCGCTCCGGCCAGGACTCCCCGAGGCGCGCCAGATCGTTGTTGGGATCGATCACGATGGCGGGGATTCCCGCCAGGGCGGCCTCCTCCACGAGGCGGCGCAGCAGCACCGTCTTGCCGGAACCGGAACCCGCGATGATCGCGGTGTGGCGGGCCAGCAGCCGGATGGGGAGGGTGACGGCCGGTGCCTCGGGCGTGAGACGATGCCCGACCGGGATCGCCTCGGCCACGGCCGCCGGCTCGCCCCGAGCCGGTTCCGGTTCCGGGGCCGGCCGAGCGGGGACCGGCCGGTCCGGCCCGGAAACCGGGGTCGTTGGCGGCTCGCCCGCCGGGGGCGCTTCCTCGGCGCGTGGCGCGTGCGCGAGGCCGGCATCCTGGAACAGGGCAGTCGTCAGGAGCGGCTGCTTGGCCCGAAGCCAGCGCTCGAAGCGGTCGGACCGGCCCTCGGCCTGGGCCCGGGCGCGCAGGTCGCGAAGACCCACGAAGATCCGCAGATCCGCGTCCGAGGGATCGATCAGTTGCCCCCCGGCCGCCGTGAAGGCGTCGAACAGTTGCCGGGTCTTGGCGCCGCTCGGCATCGGCCCGCGCCGCACGAGCAGCAGGGCGCGATCGGGGATGCGCGCGGAGATGCCGGAGGCCGTGAGGGCCGCGCGCAGGCGGGCCTGGAACGCGATGGCGTTCTGGTGCTGGAGCGCCCGGTAGCAGACATGGCGCTCGCGGTCGTTCTCGTCCCGGTGGATGAAGGTCAGGCGGCCGTGCAGGGGCGGAATCTTCTGGTCGGGCTCGCCCTTGCTCGCCACGTCGAGGGTGTCGTCGGGGTCGTCCTCCAGGGCGTAGATGTCGAAGGTGTCGCGCAGCAACTGGCCGAGCCAGCCATCCTCGTCGCTGTGGATGGGGGTGATGTCCGCCGCGCGGCGGGCGGCGTCGAGGTCGAACTCGGTGTCGGGCGGGGATACCGACGGCGGTCCCGGCGGAGCGACGAGCGTCGTGCAGGGCTCGGCCACCCCGGATGCGAGGCAATGGCGGCGGAACGCGTCGCAGCGCATCAACAGGGTCCGGGGCATCATGGCGGCGGCCGCGGCCTCCGCGATGGCGCCCTCGGTGAACGGCCAGGTGGTGGAGGGCGGCGTGAAGCCGGCCTCCGCGTAAGCCGGTGCCAGGCGGCCGGCGATCAGGGCGCTGGCCGCCGCACGCAGGTTCATGCCCACGAGTCCCTGGGGCTCCCCGAAGCGCTCGCGCATCGGCTGCAGGGCGCGCTCCTGAAGGCGCCCCCAGGATTCCTGCAGGCAGGTCACCACCGTCATGCTGCGATCGGCGACGATGCTGATCTCGAGGAGGCCGGCGGCCAGAACCTCGGTGAGGCTCGATTCCGCCTCAAGGCCGTCGCCGGCGGCGAGCCGGCTGGCGTCGATGATTCCGTCGATCTGGTCGATGGCGATCAGCGTCGGCCCGCTGAGCGCCATGATCCAGCACATGCCGCGCACCAGCTCGACGGGGGCGGGCGGGGGCGTCTTGAAGCCGAGGGCCGCGCGTTCCGCCGGGTCGGCCTCGTAGCCCTGGAGCCAGGCATGGGCGAGGCCGACGGCGCCGAAATCCTGCGAGCGCAGGAGGCAGAGCGCGCGGAACACATCGAGATGCTTCAGCGCCCGGCCCGGATCGACGCTCATCAGCGCCCGGACCAGCACGTCGACGATGCGGCGCGTGTCGATGCTCGGCGTGTTGAAGGCGGCCTCCACCTGCTCCTCGACGTTGAAGCGCCGCGCCACCCCCGCCAGCACGGCGTCCGATTGCCGCCGGCCGTTGGGCATCGTCTGCAGCAGCGCCGTGACGAAGCTCAGGGCGGCGCTGCGCCAGAAATCGGTCAATCCCAGCACGTCGAGGGGCACGAACCAGGCGCCGCTGCGCCAGACCTCACGCCGAAGCTGCCCGACCAAGTGGGTCTTGCCGACGCCCGATTGACCGACGAGGACCTGGCCCGGGGCGCGGTCCGCCGGCTGCCGGGCCCTGGCATGCAGGTCGGCGACGATCCGGGGCACCAGCGTCTCGTTGGGGCCGCCGGTGGGCTCCGCGTCGATCCAGATGCTGTCGAGGGTGCGCACCCAGTCGAAATCGACCCGGCGCAGGGCGTCGAGGGCATCGCTCATGATTGGATCCAGAGGATGTGGAAGGGTTCGCCGGCCGGCGCGTAGGCCGCCTCGCGCTCGGCGGCATCCAGGGATTTCGGATCGCTGAACTGGCTCAGCCGCGCCGTGGCGTCACCGCGCAGGATCGCCGCGAGGCCCGCATCCAGCGTCGCGCGGTCGAGATCGGCGAGATGCGCGCGGAGCGCACTCAGGCGCACGGCCGTGGCGCGCTGCCCGTCCGTGAGCGCGAGATACGCCTCCTCGATCCGCGCCCTGATCCGCGCGGGCGTCGGTTTGGGATCCGGCTTGGGATCCGGTTTGGGCTTCGATCGGGAGCCGGACCTGGCCTTGGGTGGGGCCGGCTCCGGTTCGGGGGGCATCGGACCGACGAATTCGGCGAGCGTCCCGCCGCTCGCCTCCAGATGCGCGTGCATCCGTTCGAGCCAATCCTGCAACACGCGAAAGCTCGGCGGCAGCGGATCGCGCAGATGGGTGCCCGCCCAGTTCCACCCCCTGTCGGTGACGGTCAGCCGGAGGGAGCGGCCCTGCTTGCGCGCCTCGAGGAAATGGCCGGCCACGAGCGCCTCGCGGTCCGCCTTGTCGATCTTCGGCACGACGGCGCTCTGGAGCGCACTCCCGCACCGGCCCAACAGGCACCAGAGGATCAGCGCCTGCCGGGGTGTCGGGGTCTCGCTCATGGGTCATTCCTCCCGCCGCCGCAGGTCAACCACGGCGCGAATCTTCGCGATCGCGCGTGCAAGGTCGAGGGTGACCTGGTCGTTGGTCAAGCGCAGAACGAGGTAGCCGGCCGTCAGCAGCTCGTAGTCGCGGTGGCGGTCGGCGCTGAACTTGGGCTCGGCCCGATGCTCCGGGCCGTCGAGTTCCACCACGACGCGGTATCGCCCGCAGAGCAGGTCGACCCGGTGTCGCGCCCCCCAATCGCCCACCGGCACCGGCGCGTTGCAGACGAACAGGCCCGCCAGATCGGAATCCTGCGCCAGGGCCGCGGCCACCCGCTGCTCCGCGGCGCTGGCATGGTGCGCACCGGGCAGCGGTGCGATGAAGCGCTCGCTGGCCGGCCTCGGGGCGCGGGCCAGTTCGTGGGCGCCGTAGAGGATGCGGTCGTAGGGGGGCCGCTCGGGCGGGGGGACGGACAGCGCCGTCACGATCACCGCCCCGTGCCGCGCACACCATTCCACCGCCTCGATCACCGGTCTGGCCCGGATCTCCGATGCGGGGTCCACCTCCCAGACCAGGAGCACGCCGGCGGGGTTGATGGCGTGCAGGAGCCGAACGAAGGCGAGTTCCCGGGCCAGGCGTCGAAAGCGCGGCGGCTGGCCGGCCCGCGCGCGCTTGGCCGCCGCCTTCATCCAGGGCGCGAAGGAGGGCGGGGTCGAGGGGCCGGTCACGGCCGCGTCGGACGGATCGCCTTGCCCGTGCCGGTCGTGTCCGGCCCAATCCGGCCAACGGCCGAGGGCGAGATCGGCCAGGTCATCGAGGAGCCGGTCGAGAATCGCCGCCGCCGAGGCCAATCCCCGGCACGAGACGAGCAGGGCACCGCGTGTCTCGTCGGGCCTCTGCGCGAGGAGGTCGCCCAGCCCGTCCCGATCGACGCCGATGACGGTCAGCCGCTCGCCGCCCTGCAGGCCGGCGATGCGCCGGGCGAGCGCCCCGGCCTCGATCCGCGGCCATGCCGCCATGCCCGGCTCGGGCAGGGAGGTCACGGGAGGAATTCCGCCATGGGCATGGGGCGATTCTCACCTGTCCCCGGCGGGACGTCGCCCGCGCGCGGTGCGGCGTGCCGGACCACTGGACTCCATGCGATCGATCCTCGGGCCGAGGTCCGGTCCGGACCGTCACGGCCGCCGGCAGCATCGGAGAAAAACCCCGCGCCGTCGAGGTTGGATTCCGCGCGGCCGATCCCACACCGCCCCGATCGCGCGCGGGCCGGATCAGGCCCGGCGCAGGTGCCGGATTTGCCGGCCCGGGGCGATGGCCTGGGCCGCCGTCGCGATGCCCTGCGCATCAATGCCGACATGCCGGTAGAGGTCGGCGATGGTGCCGGTCTGGCCGAAGCGCGACATGCCCAGCGCCCGGGTGCGGTGGCCATGCACCGAGCCGAGCCAGCCGAGGGTCGCCGGATGGCCGTCGAGGACGGTGACGAGCCCGCAATGCGCCGGCAGGTCGGCGAGCAGGCGCTCGACATGGCTCGACGCGTCCGTCCGGCCGCCCTCGCGCAGGGTCTGGGCGGCGTTCCACCCGGCCTGGAGCCGGTCGGCGGAGGTGATGGCCAGGAGGCCGACATCGCGCCGGTCCTCGGCCATCAGCCCCGTGGCGGCGATGGCCTCCGGGGCGATGGCGCCCTGATAGGCGACGACCACCTCGGCGTTCGGGCCGGGCTTGCGCAGCCAATAGGCACCCGCCACCATGTCGGCGGCCAGGTCCGGGCCGATCTCCCGGCCGGGCTGCTCCAGGGCGCGGGTGGAGAGCCGGAAATAGGCCGAGCCCCCGGCCGCATCCGGCAGACAGGTCACCGGGTCGGGCTCGGGCGCGCCGTCGCGCTGCATGTGGGCGAAGGCGAATCGCAGCAGCACGGCGAGCTCGTCGACGAAGGCCGGCTCGAAGGCCGAGAGTCCGTCCTGGCCCAGGCCGATCAGCGGCGTCTTGATCGATTGGTGCGCGCCGCCCTCGGGGGCCAGGGTCACCCCGGCGGGGGTCGCCACCAGCAGGAAGCGCGCATCCTGGTAGCAGGCATAGTTCAGGGCATCGAGGCCGCGCTCGATGAAGGGATCGTAGAGCGTACCCACCGGCAGCAGGCGCTCGCCGAAGATCGCGTGCGACAGGCCGAAGGCCGACAGCGCGGTGAACAGGTTCGATTCGGCGATGCCGAGTTCGAGGTGCTGGCCCTCCGGCGTGAAGGTCCAGTTGAAGGTCGAGGGGATGCGCTCCTTGCGGAAGATGTCGGCCATCTCCTCCCTGGCGAAGAGGCCGCGCCGGTTCACCCAGGCCCCGAGATTGGTCGAGACGGTGACGTCGGGGGAGGTGGTCACGATCCGCCGGGCAAAGGCGCCGTCGGATTTGGCGATCTCGTGCATGAGAAGGCCGAACCCGGCCTGGGTCGAGAGCGACCCCTGCTTCGGGGTCGGGAGGTGTTCGGGGACCGGGATGACCGGAGCGAGGTGGTGGCGGCGCCCGCGCTGGACGAAGGGCACCGCGTCGAGGAAGCGGCGCATCGCCTCGGGAGCGATGTCGAGACCCTCGAAGGGCTCCCATTCGTGGCCGGGCCGGACCCCCATCTCGCCGCGGAAGCCGTCGATCTGGGACGGCGTCAGCAGGCCCGCATGGTTGTCCTTGTGCCCGGCGAGCGGCAGGCCGTGGCCCTTGATCGTGTAGGCGATGAAGCAGACCGGGCGGTCATGGGCGCGGGCCGCCTCGAACGCGGCGAGGAGCATCGGCAGGTCGTGGCCGCCGAGATTGCCCATCAGCGCGGCGAGCTCGGCATCCGAGCGCCGGTCGATCAGGGCCGAGACCGCGCCCTGGTCGCCGAGTTCCTCGGTGAGGCGCCGGCGCCAGGCCGCGCCGCCCTGGAAGGCCAGCGCCGAATAGATCTGGTTCGGGCAGGCCTCGATCCAGGCTTGCAGCCGCGCGCCGCCGGGTTCGGCGAAGGCGGCCTGCTGGAGCGAGCCGTGGCGCAGCACCACGACCTC
>JAKONB010000319.1 GCA_022702195.1 Beijerinckiaceae bacterium
CGCGCGGCCGCGCTCCGCATCACCCGCGCGGCCTACGACGCGGCGGTGGCCAATTACCGCCAGACCGTGCTCAGTGCCTTCGGAGAAGTGGAGAACGGTCTTGCCGGGGTGCGCATCCTCGCCCGGCAGCAGGCGGCGCAGGACGCGGCCGTGGCCTCCGCCCGGCGGGGCGTGGAGATCACCCTCAACGAGTACCGGGCCGGCACGCAGAACTACACCACCGTGGTCACGGCCCAGTCGCTCGCCCTCAACAACGAGGTCACCGCGCTCCAGATCCGCCTCAACCGCTTCACCACGGCGGTGTCGCTGATCCGGGCGCTGGGCGGCGGCTGGGACGTCCGCAGCCTGCCCACCGGCGAGGAGTTGAGGGAGACGCGCCCGCCGATCGACACCGGCGTGGCCACCCGCACCGACGAGTGAGCCGCCGGCCCCGCGCCCCACAATCACCGGGGATCATCCGCCCGGCATCGCTGGCAATTGGACGCCGATGACCCTAAATGGCGGCGACGGCGCGCGTTCCGGCGCGAGCCCGGTCCATCCAAGCCGCCGCCACGGTCGAGCGGGAAGCCCCCGGGAGGCGGACGCCGACACGATGAATTTTGCGGGAGATCACAAGAAGCTCGGCCTGGCGGAGGCCGTGGATGCGAAGGCGTCCGCCCCCGACGCCGCCGGCACGACGCCCAAATCCGGCCTGAAGGGGCGCTATGCCTGGCTCGGCACCATCGCCAGCCTGGTGGTGATCGTCGGCTCGCTCTACGTGGTGTGGAAGCTCGTCCAGACCGTCACCTGGGCCGAACTCCACGCCGCGTTCACGGCCGCCACGTTCGAGCAGCTCGGCCTCGCCTTCTTGTTCGTTGGGGTGAGCTACCTGTTCCTCACCTGCTACGACGCCCTGGCGCTCCGGCAATTGAAGCTGAAGGTGCCGTACCGGACCACCGCGCTCGCCTCGTTCACCAGTTACGCGGTGAGCTTCACCCTCGGCTTCCCGCTGCTGACGGCGGGGACGATCCGCTACTGGATCTATTCCAGCAAGGGGCTGACGGCGGCCAAGATCGCGGCGCTGACGGTGATTGCCGGCTTCACCTTCTGGCTCGGCATGGGGGTGGTGCTGGGCCTGAGCCTCATCGCCGAGGCCGGACAGCTCGCGGCCCTCACCTTCACCAGCATCCGCCTCAACCAGGGCGTGGGCTTCGCGGCCCTCCTCGCCGTCGTCGTTTACCTCGCTTGGGTCTCGCTCAAGCGCCGCAGCGTGCGGGTGAAGGGCTGGCGCCTCGAACTGCCAGGCGCCTCGGTGTCGCTCAGCCAGATGGTGGTGGGGATCGGCGACGTCTGCGCCGCCGCCGCCACCCTCTACGTTCTGCTTCCGGCCGGGACCTCCATCGGCTTCACCACCTTCGTGGCGATCTACGTGCTGGCCGCCATGCTGGGCATCGCGTCGAACGCGCCGGGCGGCATCGGGGTGTTCGAGGCCACCATCCTGCTCGCCCTGTCGAGCCTGCCGCGCGATCAGGTGCTCGGCTCGCTGCTGCTCTTCCGCGTCTGCTATTATCTCGTGCCGTTTGTCATCGCCCTGATCATGCTGGGGGTCTACGAAGTCGCCAAGCGCGTCCGCCGGGCGCGCCCCGGCGGCGGCGATGGGGCCGACGCCGGAGCTTAGGCCGGGAATCGCATGGCACAGGGAGCGCGTCGGTCCGCCTGGGCGTCGGCTGCGGCCACCGCGACGACGCTCTCGGGGGTCGCCTGGGCGGATGGCCTGCTCGACTGGCGCTGGATCGCCGCCGCGGGCCTCGCCGTGGCGATCGGCGGCTTCGTCGGCGGGCTCGGCCGGCCGCGCATCGTGGTGGCGCCCGAGGCGGCGGCCCCCAACCGCCATTCCGTGGCCGAGGCCCTGCTCGCCAACATCCCCGATCCGGTGATCCTGGTGGACCGGCGCGTGGTGGTCATCGAGGCCAACCCGGCCGCCCGCGCCCTGTTGCCGGCCCTCAAGGTACGCCATCCGCTCTCCTTCGCCCTGCGCGCGCCCGACGTGCTGGACGGGATCGAGGAGGTTCTGCGCTCGGGCCAGGGGCTCAAGACCCTCTACACCACCCGCGTGCCCACCGAGCGCGCCTTCGAGGTGCAGATCGGCGCGCTGCCGATGCCCGACGGTCCGGGGGGCGGCCAGCCCAACGTCGTGCTGTTCCTGCGCGACCTCACCTCCGCCCGGCGGCTCGAGGCGATGCGGGTGGATTTCGTCGCCAATGCCAGCCACGAGTTGCGCACGCCGCTCTCCTCGCTGCTGGGCTTCATCGAGACGCTGCAGGGGCCGGCCCGCAACGACACCCTGGCGCGGGAGCGTTTCCTCGGCATCATGAAGACCCAGGCGCACCGCATGACGCGCCTCATCGACGACCTGCTCTCGCTCTCGCGCATCGAGCTGCGCGAGCACGTGCCGCCGACCCGGCCGGTGGACCTCGCGCAGATCGCCCGCCAGATGGTGGACACCCAGAGCCCCCTGGCGCGCGAGCGCGGCGTCGCCCTGACCCTGGAGGCGCGGGGCACCTGCCTGGTTCTGGGCGAGCGCGACGAGCTGCTGCGCGTGGTGGAGAACCTCGTGGAGAACGCCGTGAAATACGGCGGCGGGGGCGGCGTGGTGGAGGTTCTGGTGAGCCGCATCCCGGGCGACGCCCCGGGCCGGGCCCGCATCGTGCTCGCGGTGCGCGACCGGGGGCCGGGCATCGCCGCCGAGCACATCCCCCGCCTCACCGAGCGCTTCTACCGGGTCGACATCGCCTCCAGCCGCGACAAGGGCGGCACCGGCCTCGGCCTCGCCATCGTCAAGCACATCGTCAACCACCACCGCGGCAAGCTCGTCATCGAGAGCGCCCCCGGCCAGGGCACCCATGTGCGCGCCCTGCTGCCGGAGTACCAGGCGCGCCAGGAGCAGGCGACGGAGCATGCCGGGGCCGGCGCGGGGGAGGCGTGAGCGGGATCGGATCCGTCCCGACGCCGTCGCCCGATCGGCTCAGAATCGATAGGTGAGCGTCCCCAGCACCGTCCGGCGGTTGCCCACGAAGCAGTCGCCGCGGGCCAGACAGGTCGAGAGGTAGCGGGTGTCGGCGAGGTTGGTGACGTTGATCTGCGCGCGCCAATGCGCGTCCTCCCAGCCGATCATGGCGTCTGCCAGGGTCACCGCCGGGGTGTTGAGACTGGTCACCGAGCCGTCGAACGATTCGCCGATGTAGCGCACGCCGCCTCCGGCGATGAAGCCGGGGATGCCGAACAGCGAGAAGCGGTGCTTCACCCACAGGGAGGCCAGGTGGAGCGGCACCGATTCGATGCGCGCGCCCGCATTGGTCCCGGCCTGCACCCGCGCATCCGTATAGGCATAGGCGGCGATGATGTCCGTGGTCCCGTCGATCGTGGCCAGCGCCTCGATCTCGCCGCCCTGGATATGGGCGCGGCCGGTCTGGATCTGGAGGTTGGGGTTGCCCGGGTCGGGGGCCAGGCGGTTGCGCTCGATCGTGTCGTAGACCGAGGCGTTCACCGCCAGCCAGGGCAGCGGATTGTACTTGAAGCCGCCCTCGACCTGCTCGCCCGCGATCGGCTGGCAGATTCCGCCCGCGCAGATTCCGCCCCCGAAGACCGGCGTGAACGAGGTCGCGTAGGAGACGTAGGGCGAGAAGCCGTTCTCGAAGGCGTACATCAGCCCGACCCGGCCCGTTGTCGCCTCGTTCCGCTGGGCGGCGGAGCCCGTGCTGCGGCTGCTCACGAAGTCGTGGCGCGCGCTGGCGAGGAGGATCCAGGGGCCGAGCTTGAGCTGGTCCTGCACGTAGAGGCCGGTCTGGTTCTGCGCGAGATCGGGCTCGGCGGTGAGATCGGGCCGCGGCACGGCGACGTAGACCGGGTTGTACAGGTTGAACGGGCGCGGGTCGAAGCCGGAGCCGGAGCGGGCGCTCTCGTAATACTGGCGAAAATCGACGCCGCCCAGCACGGTGTGGGAGATCGGACCGGTCTCGAACTTCGCCACCGCGTTGGTGTCGGTGGTGATGCGGTCCTTCACCGTGTTGCGGGCGTAGGTGAAGCGGCTGACCGTCTGCCGGGTGGGGTCGAGGAACGGCGCGTCGGGCGAACTGGTGAAATCGTAGGCGTTCGGATAGGCGGTCTGATAGGTGCCGTCGATGTGGCTGTAGCGCAGGTTCTGCCGCACCACGAAGGCATCCGAGAATCGGTGCTCGAACAGGCTGGTGACCGAGCTCGTCACCGTTTCGTACCGGTTGAAGCTGGGATCGCCGGTGAAGCGGCGCAGCGGGATCAGCCCATTGGGGCCGGGAAACAGCGCGCCCTCGCGGGGCAGGAAATTGTCGGAGGCGCCGAACGCATCCTTCTGGTGCAGGCCGATCACCGTCCAGGTGGTGGAGGCGTCCGGACGCCAAGTGATCGACGGGTTGATGACGTAGCGGTCGGCCGGCACGAAATCGGTCTGGGACTCGCTGAGGCGCCCGACGCCCACGAACCGGTAGAGCAGCCGGCCATCGTCGGTCAGCCGTCCGGTGGTGTCCACCAGCGCCTCCTTGCGGTTGAAGCTGCCGAAGCGAACGCCGACCTCCGAGTAGGGCACGTCCTGCGGCAGCTTTGAGACGAGGTTGATCAGCCCGGAGGTCGGGGTCGAGCCGTAGAGCGTCGAGGCCGGCCCGCGCAGGACCTCGAATCGCGACAGGGTGTAGGGATCGGGCTGCGCCTCGTTGAACTGGCCGGGATCGGTCAGGCGCAGGCCGTCGAGATAGATGTCGGCGACCGACCCGCGGATGATCGAGTAATTGCCGCGGGTGCTGGGGCCGTAGGCGTCGGCGTTGACGCCGGCGGTGTAGCGCAGGGCCTCCTGGATGCTGGTGGCGCCCTGGTCGCGGACCTGCTCCTCGCCGACCACGCTGATCGACTGCGGCGTCTCCTTGAGCGGCGTATCGGTCTTGGTGCCGGCGGCGCTGCGCTTGGCGATGTACCCCGGAACCGGCCCGTAGGCACTCTCAGCGCGTGTCATTCCGGAGCCCTCACCCGCAACGCTGAGCGTCTCGAGCGTCACGCTGGTCCCGGGCTCCTGTGCCCATGCGTCACTGCCGAGAAGAAAGCTCGTGGGGGAAGTCAACAGGGCGGCGAGGGCGACGGACGAACCGAAACGATGACGCTGATGGGGCACGCAGAAACTCGCTGGATCGCTACAAGACCTTCAGCATGCCTACGGATTTCAGAGGAATGACTCAATGTTTTACCGGTGATCGTGTTTAGACCCGTTTTAGACAAGGTCGCATTGTCAGGAATGGTGTGATTCATACAACAAAACATAAGATATCGAATTATTCCAATCTCAATCTGATGAGGGACGATCGCGGACGGCCCGTGCCGCCGCGTCGCGGATCTGGGCGACGAGGAACAGGCTGGCCCGCTGCCATGCCTCGTCCGTATCGCCCCGGAAGTTGAGGTCGCGCGTGTAGACGTCCTCGCCGGTGCGGGCATCCACCAGCCGCGCCCAGAGCTGCAGGATCAAGGTGCTGCTCTTGTGCACGACCCCCACGAGGATCAGCGCGGCCCCCTGCGCCCGTGCCGTTGCCAGCAGGCACGGGGCCGCTTGCGTCGGACAATCCTGCCGGAGACGCGCGGCCGGGAGGACCGTGGCCCGGTAGGGTCCGGAACGGGTCAGCTCGGCGGCGAGGCTGTCCGCCAGGCGCACCAGCCGCTCGCCATGCCGGGCCGCCTGATCGACCGGCTCGCCCGAGGTGTCGAGCAGCTTGATCGGCAGGATCGCGAGGGGCGTTGGCGCGGTCTCGGCCGCAGGAGCGGTCGGGCCGGCGAGGGCGGCGATCAGGACCGCCGCCGCGCCGATCCTCGCGGAGCCCCTCCTGGTCCAACGGCGTGCCGTCACGGTCCTGTCCATCTTGGCGCTCCGATTGATCCGGACTCGATTGAGGGCGGTCGCGCATCGCGGGGCGATCCGCGCCGCCGGGAGCGCCGCCATCGCCTTGACCCCGTGCTCCTGCCCGTCGGGCCGCCCCTGACCTAGGCCGGCTCGCCCGCGTGTTCTTGCCATTTGGCGCCAGAGCCCCGACCCTGCCGGGCGGGAGGCGCTCATGTCGGAGCAGGGCTTGGCAACGCATGGCTTGACCCGGGCACGGACGATGGGACCCGTCGCCGAGGCGGTGAGAGCGGCCGGCGGCTCGCCCGCCCGGGTGTTCGGCCGGGCGGGAATCCCGCTGACGCTCCTCGACCCCCCCGACCGGCTGATCCTGCTGCGCGACCAGCTCGGGCTCATCGAAGCCGCGATCCGCGAGACCGGCGATCCGGCCCTGCCGGCGCGGCTCTCCACGCGCGCCGGCATCGCGGGCCTCGGACCGATCGGCGTGCAGGTGCGCAACGCGGAGACGCTGGGCGCCGCCCTGGCGCGGGTGGAGGTCGTGACACCGCTGCTGCTCCAGACCGCGACCTGGACGGGCCTGCGCCGGCAGGGCGCGGAGGCTTTTTACGGCTACGCGATCACCGAGCGGATCGAGCGTGGGCGTCAGGCGAACGAGATCCTGGCGCTGGGCTACCTGCTCGGCACGGTGCGGCATTTCCTCGGGTCATCGTGGCGGCCCATGCGTGCCGTGGTGACGGGCGCGAGCCTGACGCGGCGTCCCGAGATCGAGGCGTTGCTGGGATCGGAGATCGCCTTCGGGTCGCGCGCCGGCCTCGTCCTCCCGGCGCATCTCCTCGACACGCCGAACCGGAATCGCTGCGATCCGGCCAGCACGGATCCGGCCGCCGAAGAACCGATCGGCGACGATTTCGCGGCCTGCGTCGCGCATCTGATCGCGCTCGGCCTCGACGAGGCGCGCCCCTCCCTCGACGGGATCGCCCGCCGCCTCGGCCTCTCGCGCCGGACGCTGCAGCGCCGGCTCGAAGCGGGGGGCACCTGCTACGCGGATCTTCAGAACCGGGTGATGGCCGGGCGGGCCAGGAGTCTGCTCGCCGCCGGGACCTTCTCGATCGGACGAATCGCGTGCGAACTCGGCTATGCGGACCCGGCGCACTTCACGCGAGCCTTTCTCGCCTGGACCGGCGTGACGCCGCGCCAATGGCGCCGAGCCCTCGGAGCAGGGCGATGACATCCGTCCACCCTTGACCTTCCCACCATGGGAAGCCCCACATGAGGGGACATGGACAACCGAGCGAACCTCACCCCACCCGTTCCGGCCCTCGCCCCCGATACCGGGGGGCGCCTCACGGTGCCCATCGCGGGCATGCATTGCGCCTCCTGCACCGGTCGGGTCGAGCGGGCGCTGGCCGCCGTGCCGGGCGTCTCCGACGTGGCGGTGAACCTCGCCACCGGGCGGGCGACCGTGAGCCTGACGCATCCGGGGGCGACGGAGGCCGTCGCGGCGGCCATCGCCCGGACCGGCTTCACCGTGCCGGAGACGACCACCACCCTCGGCATCGACGGGATGACCTGCGCCTCCTGCACCGGCCGGGTTGAGCGGGGATTGGCCGCCCTTCCGAACGTCGCGGGTGTCTCGGTCAACCTCGCCACCGGTCGGGCCAGCATCCGGCACGCGGAGGGGCTGGTGGACCGCGCCGCCCTCGAGGCGGCGATCCGCCGGTTGGGTTACGAGCCCCGGTCCGAGGCCCCGTCCGGCACGCCCGGTCGCGCCGCCCGGCGCGCGCGCCAGGATGCGGAGGCCGCGCATCTGCGGCGGGATGTCTCGCTGGCCGCCCTCCTGGCCCTGCCGGTGGTGGTCCTCGACATGGGCGGCCACCTCGTGCCGGGCTTCCACGCTTGGCTCCAGGCGGCTTTCGGACCCGCCGGTTCGGGCTGGATCCAGGCATGCCTCGCCACCCTGATCCTCGCGGGACCGGGCCGCCGGTTCTTCCGCCAGGGCATCCCCGCCCTCCTGCGCGGGCATCCCGACATGAACGCCCTGGTCGCGCTGGGGGCCGGGGCCGCCTACCTTTATTCCCTGGTCTCGGTTGTCGTTCCGGGCTGGCTCCCGGCCGGCACGGCCCATCTCTATTTCGAGGCCGCCAGCCTCATCGTCACGCTGATCCTGCTCGGGCGGATGCTGGAGGCGCGGGCCAAGGGCCGCACCGGGGCGGCCATCGCCCGGCTCATCGACCTCGCCCCCAAGACCGCCCGGCTCGTCCGCGACGGGGTCGAAGCGGAGGTGGCTCAGGAGGCCCTGCGGGTGGGCGACCGCGTCCGGGTGCGGCCGGGCGAGCGCATCGCCGCCGACGGCGCCGTGGTGGAGGGCACGAGCTACGTCGACGAGAGCATGGTGACGGGCGAGTCGGTGCCGGTGGCGAAAGCCCCGGGGGACGCGGTCACCGGCGGCACCCTCAACACCAACGGCAGCGTCGATCTGCTCGTGGAGCGGATCGGGGCCGAGACGGTTCTGGCCCGGATCGTCGCCATGGTGGAGGCGGCCCAGGGCGCCAAGCTGCCGATCCAGGCGCTGGTCGACCGCGTCACCCTCCGGTTCGTCCCCGCCGTGATGGGGCTCTCGGCCCTGACCTTCCTGGGCTGGCTCGCCCTCGGCCCGAGCCCGGCCCTGGGCGTCGCGATCGTCAACGCCATCGCGGTGCTGATCATCGCCTGCCCCTGCGCCATGGGGCTGGCCACCCCGACCGCGATCATGGTGGGGACCGGGCGCGCCGCCGAGCGCGGCGTGCTGTTCCGCAGCGGCACCGCGCTCCAGGGCCTGCGCGACGTGAAACTGGTCGCCTTCGACAAGACCGGAACGCTCACGCAGGGGCGCCCGAGCCTCACCGACCTGGAACCGGCCCCGGGCATCGCCCCCGACGCGGCGTTGCGCCTCGCCGCCGCCCTCGAATCGCGCTCCGAACACCCCGTCGCCGGCGCCATCGTGGCCGCCGCGCGGGCACGCGGCCTCGCGGGCGGCGTGGTGACGGCGGTGGAGGCACGGGCCGGCTACGGCATCACCGGACGGGTGGACGACCGGGCGGTGGCCATCGGCGCCCGGCGCTACATGGAGCGGCTCGGGATCGGCGTGGAAGTCCTCGCCGGGAAGGCCGCCGGGCTGGAGCGGGCGGGCCGCAGCCCGCTCTACCTCGCCGTGGACGGCCGGCTGGCGGCCCTGATCGCGGTGGCCGATCCGATCAAGCCGGGAGCCGCCGAAGCGGTGGCGTCCCTGCGCGCCCAGGGCCTCGCCGTCGCGATGGTGACGGGGGATGCGCGCGGCGCCGCCGAGGGCGTGGCGCGGCAACTCGGGATCGACACGGTCTCGGCCGAGCTTCCCCCCGGCGGCAAGGTCGAGGCCGTGCGGGCCTTGCGCGCCCGGTTCGGCCCGGTGGCCTTCGTGGGCGACGGGATCAACGACGCTCCGGCCCTCGCGGAGGCCGATGTCGGGCTGGCGATCGGCACCGGCACCGACATCGCCGTGGAGAGCGCCGAGGTGGTGCTGATGGCGGGCGATCTCGCCCGCATCGTCACGGCGATCCACCTGTCGCGGGCGGTGATGCGCACCATCCGCCAGAACCTGTTCTGGGCGTTCGCCTACAACATCGCCCTGATCCCCGTGGCGGCGGGCCTGCTCGCACCGTTCGGCGGGCCGCTGCTCTCGCCGATCCTGGCGGCCGGCGCCATGGCCCTGTCCAGCGTGTTCGTCCTCGGCAACGCCCTGCGGCTGCGCCGGGCCGGAGGCGGGGCGGCCGCATGAGCGCGGCGGCTTCCGTCACCATCGGCGTCGCGGCCCGGCGGACCGGGATCTCAGCCAAGATGATCCGCTACTACGAGGAGATCGGCCTCGTCACGTCGGCGCAGCGCAACGCCGGCGGCTATCGCCTCTACGGGCCGGAGGATCTCCACGCCCTGCGTTTCGTGCGCCGCGCCCGCGACCTCGGATTCTCCGTGGAGGAGATCCGCGCGCTCCTCGCCCTGTGGCGGGACCGGGGCCGGGCGAGCGCCCAGGTGAAGGCCCTGGCGCTCGGTCACGTCGCGGACCTGCGCCGCCGCATCGCCGCCCTGGAGGACATGGCCCGCACCCTCGGCGACCTGGCCCGGCATTGCGGCGGGGATGCCCGCCCGGATTGCCCGATCCTCGACGATCTCGCCGGTCCGCCCGCCCCGGACGACGTCGGGCGCCGCCCCGAGCGAAAGCGTCGTGCGCGTTTCACCACACACGGCTAAGGTTGACCCCGGTTCTGGCCTCACGTTTGCTCTGCGGAGCGTTCCACCCCAGAGCCACGACCGCTCGAAAGAAGACCAAGATGCCCGTCCTCGACCGGATCGCAGCCTTTGCGGATGAGATCACCGCCTGGCGGCACGATCTCCACGCGAACCCCGAGCTGCAATACGACGTCCACCGCACCGCCGGCTTCGTGGCCGACAAGCTGCGGGAGTTCGGCTGCGACGAGGTCGTCACCGGCATCGGCCGCACCGGGGTGGTGGGGGTGATCCACGGCCGCGCCCACGGCGCGAACCGCGCCATCGGCCTGCGCGCCGACATGGACGCCCTGCCGATCCAGGAGGTGCGCGATCTGCCCTACCGTTCCACAATCCCCGGAAGAATGCATGCCTGCGGCCATGACGGGCACACGGCGATGCTGCTCGCCGCCGCGAAGTACCTCGCCGAGACCCGCGATTTCGACGGCCGGGCGGTGCTGATCTTCCAACCGGCGGAAGAGGGCGGCGGCGGCGGCGAGGCCATGGTCCGCGACGGGCTGATGGAGCGTTTCGGCATCGAGGCGGTCTACGGCATGCACAACATCCCGGGCCAGGCGCTCGGCACCTTCGCCATCCGCCCCGGCCCGATCATGGCCTCCACCGACCGCTTCACCATCACCATCACGGGACGGGGCGGCCACGCGGCCCAGCCGCATCTGGCCGTCGACAGCGTGCTGGTGGCGAGCCACATCGTCGTGGCGCTGCAATCGGTGGTGGCCCGCGCGGTCCATCCCCTCGACAGCGCCGTGGTGTCGGTCTGCGCGCTGGAGGCGGGCGAGGCCTTCAACGTGCTGCCGCAGAGCGTGGTCATGCGCGGCACCATGCGGGCGCTCTCGAAATCCGTGCGCGCGGCGATGCAGGAGCGGATCGGCGCCCTCGTGGCCAACGTGGCGGCGGGCTTCGGCGCGCAGGCCGGCATCACCTACGAGAGCGGCTACCCGGTCACCGAGAACCACCCGGCCGAGACCCAGTTCATCGCCGATGTCGCCGCCGCCTTGGTGGGCGAGGACAAGGTCGACCGCGCCGTGGCGCCGATGATGGCGGCGGAGGATTTCTCCTACATGCTCGCGCACCGCCCGGGCGCCTACCTCTTCCTCGGCAACGGCGACAGCGCCGGCCTGCACCACCCGGATTACGATTTTTGCGACGACGCCGCCCCGCTGGGCGCCTCGCTCTGGGCGCGGGTGATCGAGACGGGGCTGCCGGTCCGGTAGGGGCCGCTCCGGACACCGGATTTTCTTAAATTATTTCCTATATTGGCCTAAGGAGCAATAGAACGAAACGTGAACAAAGGCGCTTGCCATGTCTACGTCCCCTCGACGCTCCGGACCCATCGCAGGACGGGAAAGCCGCGACATTCGCCTGCTCCTCGCGGTGATGTCGGCGGAAACCAAGCTGATCCGTCTCCGCCGCCTCCTGCGCAAATATAGCCCCGATCAGCCCCGGGCTCCGGCGGGTCAGAGCGACGGCGGTCGCTGGATCGGGCCGGGCGGCGGAGCGGGACGCGACCTCATCGATCGCCTGCCCCGCGGAGGCGCCCAGTGGGCGTCCTTGACCGACCCCAGCCTGGTGTCGCCCAATCAGCAACGGACGATGCTCGACGGCGGCGGCGAGGTCCTCACGCTGCGCATCCATGCCGGGCGCGGCGAATGGGACGAACAGCACACCGTCGTCACGCCGGACGGCGAGAGCCGGATCTTCGAGAATTCCGGTGACACCCAGACGATTCGCGACGGGCGGACCGGTGAGGTGCTGTCCGAGTCGACCTTCGCGACGGAACGTGCCGCGACCGATGCGACGGTCCAGCCGGCCTTCTTGCCGGCCGTGCCGTTCGTCGCGCCCTTCGTCATCTCGCCAGCCCTCGCCGCGACGATCGAAGCGGCGGCACTGCTCTTTACCTTCCTCGCCGCACGATCGATTGGATTCGGCAAGGAACCGGGCACGACGGCCCTGCGCTATGATTTCGAGCCGGACCCGGACAGGAAATTCCCCGTCGTATGGGTGGGACAGGTCGACAATCGAAAACTGAACGATGTCTGCCCGCTCTATCCCGAAATACAGGCTGTGACCGACGAGGTGGCGGCGCGTCTGACCGCATTGAATCCTTTACTCAATAAGACAAAACTAGGAAGCCTCATCCATTTCGATATCGGGCATACAATCAAGGGTCGCCATTACAAGGACGTTGAAGTCGAATTTTCACTCGACAAGAACAGCGGAGACGAGGCTTTCTATGGCGCCTTGGATTCCGTGCGACTCGATCTTTATGAGCTGACTGACGACCAGATGGTCTGCGTCTACGATTACAAGACGGGCAAGGAAGGGCTCAGCCCAACGCGCGCGCTCCTCCTGGCCAGGGTTGCGAAGATGCATTTTCCCAACGCGAAAGGCATCATCATGATGCAGATGCGGCCCCGGAGGCCTCGGCCATGACGACGGTGCGTCAGGTGAAAGGTCTTCTGGCTCCCCTTCTCGAGAGGAACCCGGACCTCGTGGCCGTCGGTCGGAACCGCGTGTGGCTTAGGCCAGTCGGGCATATCGGCCGATCGGTCTTCGTCGATCGCACGAGCGATCCGAACTGCTGTTTCGTCAGTTGGCACGTGACCGAGTTTTTCATGCCCCAGACGCCGTCCTGGTTCAGTCTTGGACGTTGCGGAGATCGAATTATTCGCTCCATGCGTTTCTCGGGCGGACAAGGCTGGTTCTGGTCCGATCCGACGATCTACCAGGACTTCATCGATCGCGTGGAGGCGGAGGCGTTGACGCCGTTCCGATCCCTGGACACGACGCGGAAGTGCCTCGAGTTCAAGCGCAGCCACCCGCAGCGGAGCGGCTATCTCAATCTGGAATGGCATGTGGCCGCCTCCATCGCCCTCGGTGAGATCGAGGCGGCGCAAGAAATCTGGTCCCGGATGAGACGTCGCTATATCGAGGAGGAGCCTTCGGCCAGCCTATCGGAACAGCAGACCTACCGGCGCTTTCGCGAACTGGACCGGCCGCTGCGCGCCGGGGACCGCGAGGCGCTCTGTGCCCTTCTGGCGCAGTGGGAGGCGGAAAACATCGTCGGAACCCCCTTGGAGCCGTATTGGCGGCGGTCCGCGTTTCCGCTCGAGGACGTTCGCTCGCCGTGAGCCATCGTCTCGTCATACGATAGACCCGATGGCGTGACGGGCCGCGTGCGCGGTCTCTCGTGTCGATGGTTTGGATGGGGCTTGGCGTGCCTCACGATACTCCCGATCGCCGCCGTTTCTCGCGGGAAGCAGGACGGCGCAGCGGGAGTTTTGTGAGAGACACTGAGCCCCCTCCATGTGATCCGCCGCCCGGCTCAAAACGCCGATCTAGCCCATCCTCAGCCGCGATCCCGACCGTGTTCCGATCGGAGAGGCCGCCCTCGGGCGTGTCGGGGCGGCGCGGGTCCACGGGATCGCCGGACCCTCGCCGATCCGCTGCATCGCTGGGAGGCCGGCAACGGTGCGGCCCTGAAGCGCGTGCCGTTCCGGGAGGCGAGCCCGTGTCCGCTGGAGGAGGGCGCCCGAAAGCGAAACCGGGCTTTCGCCCAAAGCGCGCCGCGCGCTTCCCGCGAACCCGCAAGCGTCGCCCCCAGCAGTATTGTGCTGCCGATACGGCGTCCTTCGGGGTGGTCAAGAGGGTGAGCGAAGTCGGACACGGCCCCCGCAGCGTACAGATCCGGACAATACAGGGCGTGGTTGAAGACGGAGCCACGATCGCCCGCACCAGGAAGCCGATCTCGTCCCGAACCCCGTCACCGAATCTTGAAATGGAATTCCGCTAAACGAGAATAAGACATCCGGTTTCGAAGAACAACTTCCAATTTATTTTCGCTTATAGAAATAGACCAACTTAATTCGAGCTTAATAATCAAAGTCCATAAAGATCGCAGCCCTCTCGCCGGTCTTTCTCATGCGTCTGTATTCCCTCCGCCCCAGCCTACGGGTTCAGATCGCCGCGCTCGGCGTCGGGGGCGTGCTGGCGCTCGGGACCATCTCGGCCGTCAGTTCCCACAGCCAGGCGGAGTTTCAGGGGATCGTCGACCAACGGCTCGGGCTGAAGACCCGGATCGCCGAATTCAGCCATCATCTGCTCGCCGCGCATCAGATCGAGACCGAGTTTCTCTTGCACGCCCGCGACGCCCTCATCGCGCGGCGGCTGGAGCACATCGCCCGGGCGGACGAGACCCTCGCGGCGATCGAGGCGAGCGTCGCGACGTTGCCGGCGGAGGATCCCCTGCACAAGGCCGAGACCCTGCGCGTCGGCCTGAACGTCTACGCGGTGCGGTTCCAGAACGTCGCGGCGGCGCAGCGCACCCTCGGCTTCACCGAGAAGGAGGGCCTGCAGGCCAGCCTGCGGGCGGCGGTCCATACGGTCGAGGAGCGGCTCTCCACCCTCGACCAGCCCAGCCTGATGGTGCCGATGCTGATGATGCGCCGGCACGAGAAGGATTACATGCTGCGCGGGGAGGACCGGTACGGCGAGGCGTTGCGCGACTCCGCGTCGGACTTCAAGGCCGCCCTCGCCGCGGCGCCCCTGGCCGATTCCGTCAAGGCGGACCTCAAGGATCTGGTCGAAGCCTATGAGAGCCGCTTCCTGGCCTACGATGCCGGGGCCTCCAGCCTGAAGGAGGATGCGGGCGACCTCTCGGCGATCTACGCCCGGATCGCACCGATCGTCGCGCAGATCGTCGAGCGGTCCGAGGCGGATTACGCGCGGACCCGGGCGGAGATCGCCGCCTCGCAGGATTGGTACGCGCGCCTGACCTGGTGCGGCATCGCGCTCAGCATCCTGTGCGCGGGCGGCCTGTCCTGGTGGGTGGGGCGGCGCCTCTCGGGTCCGCTGAAAGCCCTGGCCCGGGCGATGGAGCGGCTGGCCGAGGGCGATCTGGCCGTCCGGGTCTCGCAGGCCGGGCGCGCCGACGAGATCGGTGCCATCGCCCGCGCCTTCGCGGTCTTTCGCGACAAGATGGCGGAGAACAGCCAGCTCACCCAGGCCCAGGCGGAGGCGCGGGCACGCAACGAGGCCGAGCGGAAAGCCGCCCTGCGCGAGATGGCCGAGCGCTTCGAGGGCGCCGTCGGCGGCGTCATCGGCCGCGTCGCGCACGCGGCGACCGGCCTGCAGGCCACCGCCGAGGGCATGTCCGGCATGGCCGCGGACACGGCCCGGCAATCGGTCGCCGTCGCGGCCGCCGCCGAGCAGGCCGCCTCGAATGTCGAGACCGTCGCGGCCGCCGCCGAGGAGCTCGGCACCTCGGTGCACGACATCGCCCGGCAGGTGAACGGCTCGGCGACCCTCGCCCAGGCCGCCGCGACCGAGGCGGGCCACACCGTCGCGCTCATGCGCGAGCTGAACGGGGTGGTCACGCGGATCGGCGACGTGACGAACCTGATCGGCGACATCGCCGGCCGCACCAACCTGCTGGCGCTCAACGCCACCATCGAGGCGGCGCGGGCCGGCGAGGCGGGGCGCGGCTTCGCGGTGGTGGCCACCGAGGTCAAGGACCTCGCCACCCAGACCACGCGGGCCACCGGAGAGATCGCCGACCAGATCGCCCGGATTCAGGAATCGACCGGTCAGGCGACGGCGGCGATCGGCGCGGTGGTGGCGCGCATCCACGAGATCAGCGGCATGTCCACCGCGGTGGCGGCGGCGGCGGAGGAGCAGGGCACGGCCACGCAGGAGATCGCCCGCAACGTCGCCCAGGCGGCCACCGGCACCGGCGAGGTCACCAGCAACATCGCCGGCGTGGCCGGGGCCGCCGAGGCCACGGGAGCGGCCGCCACCGCGGTACTCGCCTCGGCGGCGGACCTGTCGCAGCAATCGGCGAGCCTGACCGCCGAGGTGGAGCGCTTCCTCGGCCACCTGCGGGCGGCGTGAGGTGTCTTCATGGCGGATGCTCCGCCGGGAGCGGGCACGGCCCCTGTCTCCCCTGCGGGCGCGCGGTGGAGACCGGACGCTTGCGACCCACCCGTGAGGTTTGCGAAGGGTGGGGAGCGGACCCTGTCCCTTCGCCCTGAAACGGACGTCCCGCCAGCAACCTTGGAACGTCGTTCGCGCTCACTCAACGGATCACCGAAAGCAGCCGTCCTTGTGGACGACAGTCGAGGCGTCGGCGGCGTCAGCCGACCGTGAGCGACGCGCTACGGTCCTCGGCATCCACGCCGCTCTCCGCGAGCCGGTCACGCAGTGTTCCGAGAACACGCAAAGCTGTCGCGAGGGCGTCCGGAGGAATGTCTTTGGCCAAGTTGCCGGCCGCTGGATACCAAGCTCGAACAGCGGCTTCGTAGGCGTTCCGACCTACCGGCGTCAGAACCACGAGTTGCGCGCGCTTGTGATGCGGGTTGGTCTCGAAGGCCACCAAGCTGTCCTTGGCGAGGTCGTTGACGATGCGCTGCACGTTTTGCCGGTTCGCGCCGAGGTCGCGGGCCAGCCAAGCCACCGGCTGCGGCCGATCCGCGTAGGCGATGGCCCCCATGACCTGCCAGCGTGCGCTGGTGAGCCCGAAGGGCTCGACCAGCCGATCACCCCAGATCAGTGTCGCGTTGTTGACCCGGAAAAGCGTGAGAACGAGATCGGTTAGCGCTTCAGCAGAGGGTGAAATTTGGGGCATCGCAGGAGGTGCCGTCCTATTGACATCATGGTGTCATTTCATTCAATATGACACCATGATGCCATGTGGGCATCAGGCAAGCAAATGGTTCGCCCGCTTGTCGTTCCGCGTGCGCAGGGAGCACCCGATGTCCACCTTCATCGAAATGGATCACACCGTGACGCTTGCCGACCAGCTGGCCAGCGAGGAGACCGGTCCGGTCGTCCTGATCAACACCTTCGTCGTCCCGCCGGAGGATGCGGACGCGCTCCAAGCGGTCTGGAGCCGCGATGCGGCGATCATGAAACGGCAGCCGGGCTTCATCTCGACACAGCTCCATCGCGGCATCGCGGGAAGCGGTACGTTCCTGAACTATGCGGTTTGGCAGTCCGTCGCCCATTTCAGGGCCGCCTTCGCCAATCCTGAGTTTCGGGCGAAACTCTCGGAGTATCCGGAGAGCGCGAGGGTAAGCCCCCATCTGTTCCGTAAGGTCGAGGTTCCCGGCATTTGCATTGCCTGACGCCTCATGAGGCCGGATCAGGACACCGCTTTTCGAGAACGCGGATGAAGGCTCATCACTGCGGTTACTGGATCGAGTGAGGGCGACTTTCCCGGCCCTCACTCCCCAAAGCGGATCGTCGGAAATCCACCATCCTGGACGTGGGTCATCCTCGACTAAGCTGCCGCAAAGCGGACCTTCCGAGGGTCTGAGAAGTGTCGAAATCAACCTGAACGCCATGTCGGCAATCCAACCGTGTTCCTAACACTGAACCCGGTCAGGACAGGCTGCCTGATGCCGCATCCGGTTGACCCATTCGGCATGGTGCAAGCGCGGGTCCCCTTCTGAAGGGAGAAGGACAGGGCGCGGTGTGTGACCTTTTCGGGGGGGCACGCCCCTCGCCCCACCCCTATCCCGAACGGGG
>JAKONB010000339.1 GCA_022702195.1 Beijerinckiaceae bacterium
TCGGCGTCCGGCTGCAGGCGGCCCTCGCCGGTGAGGTGGGGCTTGCGCTTGCCCACCCAGTTGAGGGTGCCGGCCAGGATGATCGCCGTGAGGCTGCCCAGCATCACCGGGGGCAGCACCTGCGCGAACACGTCCCCCTGCGGGATGCCGAGGATCGACCCGTAGCCGATGGAGAGCGGGATCGCCCCCTCGCCGACGCCGCCGGCCATGATCGGCACGACGATGAAGAAGAAGGTGTGGTGCGCGCCGAGCCCCAGGAGGGTGCCCACCAGGGTGCCGACGCAGGCCGCCACGAGGGAGCCGAGGCCGAGCGGCACGAAGATCTTCAGGAAGCCCTTGATCAGCACGCCCCGGTCCATGCCCAGGATGCTGCCGACGATGATGGCGGCGATGTAGAGGTAGAGGAAGTTGGTGAACTTGGTGAAATCGGTGATCGCCTTGACGATCGGCCCCGGGATCAGGGCGTAATAGACCAGGGCCGAGGGGATGAAGGTCGCGAAGATCGCCCCCGCGCCGATGTTGCGCAGCACCGGCAGGCGCTTGCCGATCTCCGCGCAGGTGAAGCCGCCGAGCACCAGGACCGCGATCATCGTCGGCGCGTCGGCCCGGATCTCGTTCTCGCGGGTGAGGACGACCAGGAGCGCGGCCACGATCAGGTAGACCGGCAGCGGGATGATGCCGATCTGGATGTCCACGAGGCGCCACCAGCCCTGCGGCCAGAACGACTGGGTCTGGACGGTCCCGGCCGGGACCTGGGCGGTCGTGGTGATCGCAACGCCCTCAGGGGGCGCCGCATGGACGGATGGCGGCATGGAAGCGTCTCCCGGCGGATGCCCTTCGACCCTTCGGGTTGGGCACTTGTTCTGGTTCTTGACGTCCGCCCGGCCGCCGCGGCGGTCGGGCCATCGGCCAGCTTCAGGGGATTCCGGGGGAGGTTGTCAATTCAACAAGGATGGACGCGAACCGGTCTTCTTGAAGTCTTTCCAGATTTGTCATTCCGGTCCGGGCGCCGCGACGGACCTGCTCCGCCTCGGGCCGGGCGGCCCGACAGGCCCCGCGATCGGCCCGCTCCGAGCGTTTCTTTGCAACGCGAATGGGTCTAAACGGCCCGGCGCGGCGCCCGGCGCCGCGCTTTCGTTTCGATACCCCGCTTACCTGCCGCGTACGCAGGAGTGAGCCTGCGAGGAGATTTTCGCGATGCCGATCCTGACCTTCCCCGATGGGAACACCCGCAGCTTCGACGAGGCGGTGACCGGCCGCGCCGTGGTGGAGGGCATCGCCAAGTCCCTGGCCAAGCGCACCGTCGCCATGGCCCTCGACGGCCAGGTGCGCGATCTCTCCGACCTCATCGAACACGATGCCCGGATCGAGTTCCTCGACCGCACCGATCCGCGCAGCCTCGAGCTGATCCGGCACGATTGCGCCCACGTGCTGGCCGAGGCGGTACAGACCCTGTGGCCGGAGACGCAGGTCACCATCGGCCCGGTGATCGAGAACGGGTTCTACTACGATTTCTGGCGCGAGCAGCCGTTCACCCCGGACGACTTCCCGGCCATCGAGGCCAAGATGCGCGAGATCATCGCGCGCGACGCCCCCTTCACCAGGGAGGTCTGGACGCGCGACGACATCCGGGCGCTGTTCTCGGAGAAGGGCGAGGCCTACAAGGTCGAGCTCGTGGACGCGATCCCGCCGGGCGAGGACCTCAAGGTCTACCGCCAGGGCGACTGGTTCGACCTGTGCCGCGGCCCGCACATGACTTCCACCGGAAAGGTCGGCACCGCCTTCAAGCTCATGAAGGTGGCCGGCGCCTATTGGCGGGGCGATTCCAACAATCCGATGCTCACCCGCATCTACGGCACCGCCTGGGCGACCAAGGAGGATCTCGACGCCTATCTGCACCGGCTGGAGGAGGCCGAGCGCCGGGACCACCGGCGCCTGGGACGCGAGATGGACCTGTTCCACTTCCAGGAGGAGGGGCCGGGCGTCGTCTTCTGGCACGCCAAGGGCTGGACGATCTTCCAGGAGCTGATCGCCTACATGCGCCGGCGCCTGAAGGGCGACTACGCCGAGGTGAACGCGCCGCAGATCCTCGACAAGTCGCTGTGGGAGACCTCGGGCCACTGGGACTGGTACCGCGAGAACATGTTCGCGGCCCAATCCGCCGGGGACGAGGCCGAGGACAAGCGCTGGTTCGCCCTCAAGCCGATGAACTGCCCGGGCCACGTGCTGATCTTCAAGCACGGCCTGAAATCCTACCGCGACCTGCCCCTGCGCATGGCCGAGTTCGGCATCGTCCACCGCTACGAGGCCTCGGGCGCCATGCACGGCCTGATGCGGGTGCGCGGCTTCACCCAGGACGACGCGCACGTCTTCTGCACCGAGGACCAGCTCGCCGACGAGTGCCTGAAGATCAACGACCTGATCCTCTCGACCTACGCCGATTTCGGCTTCGGCGAGATCGTGGTGAAGCTCTCCACCCGGCCCGAGAAGCGCGTCGGCTCGGACGACCTGTGGGACCATGCCGAGGCGGTGATGACCCGCGTGCTGGCGCAGATCGAGGAGCAGTCCGGCGGCCGGATCAAGACCGCGATCAACCCGGGGGAGGGCGCCTTCTACGGCCCGAAATTCGAGTACGTCCTGCGCGACGCCATCGGCCGCGACTGGCAATGCGGCACCACCCAGGTGGATTTCAACCTGCCCGAGCGCTTCGGGGCGTTCTACGTCGATGCCGATAGCGGGAAGAAGCCGCCGGTGATGGTCCACCGCGCGATCTGCGGCTCGCTGGAGCGCTTCACCGGCATCCTCATCGAGCATTTCGCCGGGCATTTCCCGCTCTGGCTCGCCCCGGTGCAGGTGGTGGTGGCGACCATCACCGGGGATGCGGACGGCTATGCCCGCGAGGTGGTGGCCGCCGCCAACCGCCTGGGGCTCAGGGTCGAGGCGGATCTGCGCAACGAGAAGATCAACTACAAGGTCCGCGAGCACTCGCTGGCCAAGGTGCCGGTGATGCTGGTGGTGGGCCGCAAGGAGGGCGAGGAGCGCACCGTCTCGGTGCGGCGCCTCGGCAGCCAGCAGACCCGCACCGGCGGCCTCGACGAGACGCTGGCCGCCCTGGTGGCGGAGGCGACCTCTCCCGACCGCATCCGGGCGCAGGCGGTGGCCGAGAGCGTGCCGAGCGCCGCGGTGGCGCTGGACGGCCATCACGGCGAGGCCCCGACGCCCTGACCAGGGCTTGCCGATCCCGTCCCTCCTCGGCGGACGGGATCGGCCCCGTCAGTCCGCGCAATGGGCGGAAAACAGCGTGAGCGTCCGCTGCATGGCGGCATAATCGGCGGGGCTCGCCGGATGGCGCAGTTCCGGGGCGTCCGGGACGAGGCCGGCGAAGCCCGCATCCGGATCGGCCACGAAGGCGCGCGGCCCGGTATACTGCCCCATCCGGTTGGGGGTCTCCACCGTGCCGCAGACGATCCCGCCGCGCCCCATCCGGAGCCGGCCGTAGCGGGCGGCGTCAGGGGCCTTCAGACCGCGTCCGACGAGGTCGGTCGCCCGGCGCGCGACCTCCGCCGGCAGGGCAGGGGCCGCCCCGTCCAGGCGATCCTGTGCGCCGGCCGTCCCGGCCGCCAGAAGCCAGAGCCCCGACCCAGCGGCCAAACCCGCGCGCGCCAAGCGCCATCCCATCATCGCATCACCCCGCCTTGGCGATCACCTCGATGTCCCGGTCCATCCCGCTCTCGACCTTGAACTCGCGGGTATAGACCTGCCCGTCATGGCGGGCGATGAGGACGTAGTCGCCCTCCGCCAGGGTCACCTGCGGGAAGGCGCCGATGGCCTCCCGGATGGTGTCGCCGCCCGGGGTCAGGACGCTGAACGCGGTGCCGGCGAAGGCCTCGGCCCCGGCGGCGGCCACCAGCTTCAGGGTCACGGTGGCGGCGCGGTGGTTGAGGGTGGCGTCCGTCACCTTGCCGTTGTCGACCTTGAGGTCCGCGCGCTGGATCGCGTTGGATTCCCCGTAGGTGGAAACCACGTGATAAGTGCCCTCGGGCAGGCGCACGAGTTCGCCGGCCTTGACGTCGCCGCGCACGAGCCGCCCCTCCGAATTGGCGCCGATCGGCACGAACACCGAGAAGCTGAGCTGGTCGGGGGCGATCTTCACGTCGCCGATGGCCCCGGAGAGCTTGAGCGCCCCGGCATTGACCTTGAGCTGGACCGAGACCGGGGCGCCCGCCATGACGATGCGCTGCGAGGCGCTGGCGAAGCCGTAGGTGACGGTGGCGATGTAGGGGCCGGGCGCGAGCGGGAAGCTCGGGGCGGCGACCTCCGAGCGGGCGACGATGCCGGGCTTGGCCCCGTCCGGCCGGTCCTCGTAGATGCGCCAGGCGAGGCCCGAGCGGAGCGGGCGGTCGCTGCCGGCGAACAGGGCCGCGAGGCTGAGCGTGGCCGTGGCCTGGTCCGGCGGCGCCGATTCGGCTCCGGGCAGGGTGGGCGAGGGCATCGCGGGGGAGGGCAGGTTGGGTCCGATCCGGTTCTGGAAGGCGTCCTGCGCGCGGGCCAGACCCGGCAGCAGGGCGAGGGCGACCATCAGGCCGCCGCGTCGAAGCCCCACCCGTCCCATCGCCCTCTCCTCCGTGCGGCCCATCCGCGATTGCCAACCCGCCCGTGGCGCGCCATCTCTGACACGATCCCGCGCCAGCCGCTCTGCGACCGGACCATGGCGGTGGCATGGCAACAGGCTTGGCGGCGGCTTGGCGGCCCTGGCCGCGCCCGATGCCGGCCCTCTCCTGCCCAAAGGTTTCGATGAACGCCACCCTCGATCTCCTGCGCACCCGGCGCTCGGTGCCGCCGATCCGCCTCGACGGACCGGGGCCGGACCCGGCCGAACTCGACGCGATCCTGACCCTGGCCGCCCGCGTGCCGGATCACGGCAAGCTCGCCCCCTGGCGCTTCCTGGTGATCGCCGGCGAGGCCCGCGCCCGCATCGGCGACATCCTCGCGGACGCCTACGCGGCCGACCATCCGGAGGCCGATGCCGGCCGCCTCGACCTGGAGCGCGCCCGCCTCGCCCATGCGCCGGTGGTGGTCGGCGTGGTGTCGCGCGCGCAGCCGCACATCAAGATCCCCGAATGGGAGCAGGTGCTGTCGGCGGGCGCCGTCTGCATGAACCTCGTGGTCGCCGCCAACGCGTCCGGCTTCGCCACCGCCTGGCTCACCGAATGGTTCGCCTATGACCGGCGCGTCCTCGATGCGCTCGGCCTCGACCCGCGCGAAAAGATCGCCGGCTTCATCCATCTCGGCCACCCCCAGGAGATCCCGAGCGACCGGCCGCGGCCGGACCTCGCCGAGATCGTCACGCGGCTCTGAAAGTCCCCCATGTATTACGATCCCGAGACCAAGGGCCTGCCGCACAATCCGCTCAAGGCGCTCGTCGCGCCCCGGCCGATCGGCTGGATCAGCGCCATGAACCGGGACGGGGCGGTGAATCTCGCGCCCTACTCGTATTTCAACGCGGTGGCGGCCGATCCCGACATGGTGATGTTCTCCTCCTCGGGCCGCAAGGACGCCATGACCTTCGCGGAGGAGGGCGGCGAGTTCGTGTGCAACCTCGCCACCTTCGCCCTGCGGGACGCGATGAACGCCACCTCGGCCCCCCTCGCCCGGGGCGAGAGCGAGTTCGGCTTCGCCGGCCTGACCCCGGTCCCCTCCCGCAAGGTGCGGCCGCCGCGCGTGGGCGAATCGCCGGCGGCCATCGAGTGCAAGTGGGTCCGGACGGTGCCGCTGACGCCGCTGGACGGATCGGACGCGAGCCATTTCCTGGTGATCGGGCAGGTGGTGTCGATCTACATCGACGAC
>JAKONB010000376.1 GCA_022702195.1 Beijerinckiaceae bacterium
TGCCGTCGAAGTCGAAGACGACGAGCGGATAGGGGTTCGGTTTCAATAGGCGAGATTGGCCATGGGCACCGTCATGCGCATGACCAGGCCGCCCGGCGCCCAATCGTGCACGAGGGTTCCGTCGAGCTGGCCGGCGACGCTGCGCTCGGCCAGAACCGTTCCGAACCCCTGCCGCGTGGGCGGCCCCGTCACCGACGGGCCGCCGCTCTCCGCCCAGGTCAGGGTGTAGCGCCCGTCGTCGAGCTGGCCGGTGAGCAACACCGCCCCCTCTTCGGCGGAGAGGGCGCCATATTTCACCGCATTGGTCGCCTGCTCGTGCATGATGAGGGCGAGCGCCGTGGCCGACCGATCGCCCACCGGGACATCGTCGCCCCGGATGACGATCCGGTCCCGGCCGTCCTGGGCATAGGCGGCCATGAGCAGGCGCATCAAGCCGAGCAGGGTCTGGCCCTTCACGGCCGGGGCGCTGGCCGGCGAGTGCGGGCGAACATATTCATGGGCCTGTGCCAGGGCGCCGAGGCGTTCGCGAAAGGCCGCCACGAAGGGCTTGGCCGCCGGGTCGGTGCGGGCCGACAGGCCGGCGATGCCGCCCACCACCGCGAAGATGTTCTTGATGCGGTGGGAGAGCTCCTTGATCAGGAGGTCGCGGGCTTCCTCGGCGCGCTTGCGCTCGCGCAGGTCGCGCGTGACCGTGCCGTAGCCCATCAGGGCGCCGTGATCGTCGCGCACCGGGAAGATGTTGTAGAGGACGGCGATCGCCTCGCCGGTGACGAAGTGGCGGAACGCCAGTTCCCCCTCCCACCACCCGTCGCGCCGCAGGGTCGGAAGGACGGTCTCGTCCACGATCGTTCGGCTCTCAGGCGTGAAATAATCGGCGATCACGGTGCCGGCCACCGCGTCCTCGGACAGGCCCACGAGACGGCGGCCCGCCGCATTGACGTGCAGGACGGCTCCGGCCCCGTCGGTCATTCCGACGAAATCCTTCGAATGGGCGACGATGGCGGCCAGCTTGCTCGCCTCGTTCTGGGCCCGCTTCAGATCCTCGATATCGGTACAGGTGCCGAACCAGCGCTCGACGCGGCCCTCCGCGTCGCGCAGCGGCATCGCCCGGCCGAGCGTCCAGCGATACGCGCCGGTGTGGTGACGCAGGCGATACTCGACCTCGTAGGGCTCGCCCGTGGCGAGGCTGTGGCGCCAGCGGGTCCAGGCCCGCTCCTGATCCTCGGGGTGGAACATGCCGTTCCACGCCTCCCCGTCGGTGGAGCCCCGCGGAACGCCGGTGAAATCGTACCAGCGCTCGTTGTAGAAGTCGTGATAGCCGTCCGGCTGCGTTGTCCAGACCATCTGCGGCATCGCGCCGGCCATCGCCTGGAAGCGGCGGTCGCTGGCGGCGGCATCCGCCTCGCGCTGCGCGATCTCGTCGCGCGCGCGCTTCAGTTCGATGAGTGTGGAGGCCTGGCGCGCCAGCGCGCGGAGCGTGTCCGCTTGAATCGGGGTCAGCCCGTCCGGGCGGGGCCGGCGGTCGAGGACGCACAGGCTCCCCAGGGGAAGGCCCGACTTCGTGCGGATCACCGCACCCGCATAGAAACGCAGGCGCTTCTCCCCCGTCACCAGCGGATTGGCCGCCGTGCGCGGGTCCAGGATCAGGTCGGGGATGACGAGGAAACCGTCCGTGCTGCCGACGACATGCGCGCAGACCGACATCTCGATCGGCGTCTCGGCCTGACCCAGGCCGAGCTCGGCCTTGAACCATTGCCGCTTCGCATCCACGAGGCTGACGAGGGCGATGGGCGCCTCGCAGACGAGGGCGGCGATCCGGATCAGGTCGTCGTAGGCGGGGTCGGAGTCGCTATCGAGGAGGCCGAGGTCGCGAAGCTGCGCCAGCCTTTCGGCCTCGGTCCACGATGACGTCGTGGCGTCGCAGGAATCGGGTGCGCGCAAAAGCAAGTGTCCTCGTCGGATTCCTTACATAGGACCGAACTGCGCCCAAGGATAGCAAAGCCTGACCCCGATCAGGCTTTGCGCGTGGTCGAGTCTCGAAACAGCGGTGGAAGCGATCGGCGATGCCAGCATCCGGTCGCGCCATTGCGAGAAGATCGGTGGCTCCATTGTATAAAACCATACCGTGACCCATCGCGATCCGAGACCGGCTCGCGATGGGGTGGAAGATGATCGGCCTCAGGCGGCCTTGGCTTCATCGCGGGCGGGATAGTCGATGTAGCCTTCCGGGCCTTGGCTATACCAAGTCTTGGCATTGTCCTTGGCCAGGGGGACGCCTTCGGCGATGCGGGCCGGAAGATCCGGGTTGGCGATGAAGGTCCGGCCGAACGCGATGGCGTCGGCCTGCCCCGCATTGAGGGCGGCCTGGCCGCTCGCGCCGTCGTAATCCGAGTTGAGGATCAGCGGGCCGTCGAAGGCCTGCTTGACCTTGGGCGCCACCGGCGGGTGGTTGGCGGTGCCGAACGTGCCCTCGGGACCCGGCTCGCGCATCTCCAGGAAGGCGATGCCGATCCGCGAGAGGGCGGCCGCCGCGGCGCTGAACAGCGCGTCCGGGTTCGAATCGTCCACGCCCTGGATCGCTCCGTTGGGGGAGAGGCGCACGCCGGTGCGCTCCTTGCCGATGGCGTCGGCCACCGTCTGCGTCACCTCGGTGAGGAGGCGGACACGGTTCTCGATGGAGCCGCCGTAGCGGTCCTCGCGAAAATTCGCGCCGTCGCGGAGGAACTGGTCGATGAGGTAGCCATTCGCGGCGTGGATCTGCACCCCGTCGAAGCCGGCCGCGATGGCGTTGCGGGCCGCCCGGTCGTAATCGGCGAGCAGGCGCGGAATCTCCGCGATCGGCAGCGCGCGGGCCTCCTCATAGGGCTTCTTGCCGTCGTAGGTGTGGGCGGCGTCCGGCGCCGTGGTCGCCGAGGACGAGACCGGCTTCTGGCCGCCGAGGAAGTCCGGATGGACGATGCGGCCCATGTGCCAGAGCTGGCAGACGATCTTGCCGCCGGCCGCGTGCACGGCCTTCACGATCGGCTTCCAGGCCTCCACCTGCTCGTCCGACCAGATGCCCGGTGCGTAGGGCCAGCCGAGGCCCTCCTGGCTGATGCCGGTGGCCTCCGAGATGATGAGGCCGGCGCTCGCGCGCTGGGTGTAATACTCCGCCATGATGGGGGTCGGCACATGGGCGCGGGTGGCGCGGCCGCGGGTGAGCGGCGCCATGAAGACACGGTTCTTGGCGTCGATCGCGCCGATGCGGATCGGATCGTGCAGGGACGGCATTGCGAGGTCTCACGTTTGTTTCAAGGACGAACGGAAGCCGGACCGCCCGGAGGCGGTCCCGCTTCAACGCCGGTAATTGGAGAGGGCACGTGCCGATGCCAGGGACCGTCCGGCGGCCTGGGTCGCAGTCGTGCGGCAGCGCACAGGTCGAACGCCGCACCGCACGGGCGACCGCCCTACCCGATCAGCACCACGGCCCTGCGCGCGTAGGCGGGTCTGTCGATCTCGCCGACGATGAAGTGGGCCACGTCCGCCCGGGAGATCAAGCCGTTGCGCCACGCGGACGCCTCCGCGAGGATCTTGTAGCGACCGGTCGCCGAGCCGGGCACGAGGATGCCGGGTCTGACGAAGGTCCAGTCGAGGCTGCTTTTGCGGATGCGCATCTCCTGCGCGTCCTTGTCATCGTAGGCCCGCCCGAAGACGAGGCGGAAGGGGACGCGCTGGAGCAGGCCGATCGCCTCACGGCTGTCGCCGGTGCCGAAGCCGGTGACGGCGACGACCCGGCGGACCCCCGCCTGTTCCATGGCGGGAACCAGAACGTTGGTCGCGTCGGAGAACAGGCTGACGGGGCCGAGCAGGTTCTTGGCCGGAACGCCGAGCGCCTGGACCACGATGTCCACGCCGTCGAGGGCGGAGGCGACGTCCCCGGCATTCACGGCGTCTCCGGAAAACCGTTCCAGCCCTGGCCCTGAGAGGGTCATGGCGGCAGCGGATCGCGCGAAGGCCCTGACGCGATGCCCGGCCGCCAGGGCCGCCTTCACGGTCTCGAGGCCGATGCCCTTGCTGGCGCCGATGACGAGGATGTGGGCCATGTGAACCTACTGGATGCCGGGGGCACGCGACCGGACCCAATCGGGTCGGTTGTGCCCTGTGGTCTCTCGACGATCGGAACGCCCGATGTCAGCCTGCCGTCAAGTCGCGGCACGTCCCCCTCGCGGCGCGGCGATCACCTCAGCTATGCGCCAGCACCGCCAGCAGCAGCAGGGCGATGATGTTGGTGATCTTGATCGCCGGGTTCACGGCGGGGCCGGCCGTGTCCTTGTAGGGGTCGCCGACCGTGTCTCCGGTCACCGCCGCCTTGTGGGCGTCGGAGCCCTTGCCGCCGTGATGGCCGTCCTCGATGTACTTCTTGGCATTGTCCCAGGCGCCGCCGCCCGAGGTCATCGAGACCGCCACGTAGAGTCCGGTGATGATGACGCCGAGCAGCATCGCCCCCACCGTGGCAAAGGCCTGGCTCTTGCCGGCGATGGCCTGGATCACGAAGAACAGCACCACCGGGGACAGCACCGGCAGCAGCGAGGGCAGGATCATCTCCTTGATCGCCGCGCGGGTGAGCATGTCGACGGCGCGGCCGTAATCCGGCCGGTCGGTCCCGGCCATGATCCCGGGCTTCTCGCGGAACTGGCGGCGGACCTCCTCCACCACGGCCCCCGCCGCGCGGCCCACGGCGGTCATCGCCATGCCGCCGAACAGGAACGGGATCAGGCCGCCGAGCAGCAGGCCGACCACGACGAACGGGTTCATCAGGGTGAAGTCGACGCTGACGCCCTGGAAGAACCGGTACTGGGTCGGGCTCGCATGGGCGATGAAATAGTCAAGGTCTGAGGTGTAGGCGGCGAACAGCACCAGGGCGCCGAGGCCGGCCGAACCGATGGCGTAGCCCTTGGTCACCGCCTTGGTGGTGTTGCCCACCGCATCGAGGGCGTCGGTGGATTTGCGCACCTCCGGCGGCAGCCCCGCCATTTCGGCAATGCCGCCGGCATTGTCGGTGACCGGGCCGAAGGCGTCGAGCGCCACGATGAAGCCGGCCAGCGCCAGCATGGCCGTGACCGCGATGGCGATGCCGAACAGGCCCGCCAGGGAATGGGTGGCGATGATGCCCGCCACGATGACGAGGGCGGGGAGCGCCGTCGATTCGAGGGAGATCGCCAGGCCCTGGATGACGTTGGTGCCGTGGCCGGTCACCGAGGCGTCGGCGATGGATTTGACCGGACGGAAATGCGTGCCGGTGTAATATTCGGTGATCACCACGATGAGCGCGGTGATGACGAGGCCGATCACCGCGCAGCCGAACAGCCCGCCGGAGGTGAAGCTCACCCCCGCACTGGTGGTGAACCGGGTGCCGAAGCCGCCGAACAGGGCGAGGTTGACCAGCCCGATGGCGACGATGGAGAGCGCCCCGGCGGTGATCAGCCCCTTGTAGAGGGCGCCCATGATCGACTGGTTGCTGCCGAGCCGGACCGCGTAGGTGCCGGCGATGGAGGTGAGGATGCAGGCCGAGCCGATGGCCAGGGGGTAGAGCAGCATGGCTTCGAGCACGTTGGTGCCCGCCACATCGGTCTGGCCCGCGAAGAAGATCGCCGCCAGCACCATGGTGGCCACCACCGTCACCGCGTAGGTCTCGAACAGGTCGGCGGCCATGCCGGCGCAATCGCCGACATTGTCGCCGACATTGTCGGCGATGGTGGCCGGGTTGCGCGGATCGTCCTCGGGGATGCCGGCCTCGACCTTGCCGACGAGATCGCCCCCCACGTCGGCGCCCTTGGTGAAGATGCCGCCGCCCAGCCGCGCGAAGATCGAGATGAGCGAGGCGCCGAAGCCGAGCGCCACCAGGGCGTCGATGACCTCGCGGCTGGCCGGCGCCAGGCCGGCGATGCGGGTGAGGTAGCCGTAATAGAGGGCCACGCCGAGCAGGGCGAGGCCGGCCACGAACATCCCGGTGACCGCGCCCGACTTGAACGCCACGTCGAGGCCCGCGCCGAGCGAGGTCGAGGCCGCCTGCGCGGTGCGGACGTTGGCGCGCACCGAAACGTTCATGCCGATGAACCCGGCCGCTCCGGACAGGACGGCGCCGATGAGGAAGCCCACCGCCACCTTGATCCCCAGGAACCAGCCCAGGGCGACGAACAGGACGGCGCCGACCACGGCGATCGTCAGGTATTGCCGGCGCAGATAGGCCTGCGCCCCCTCGGCGATGGCGCCCGCGATCTCCTGCATGCGCTGCGAGCCGGCATCGCGCTTCATCACGTCGTTGATGGTGAGGATTCCGTAGGCGACGGCGCAGAGACCGCCGAGGATGATCAGCAACAAGGCGCTCATTCTGACGTCCTTATCGTTCTTGACGATTGTTGAGCTTGGCTGGACGGGTCGCTCGGACGAGGGTTGCAATTCCTCCCTGGAACGCCTGCCCTACGTGCCAAACTTCCGATGTCATGGCAAACACGGCCCAGCTTTTTCGGGGACGAATATTTGTGCGATGCGGCATGAAGGAAGTCTCATGCGCCGTCGATGGGTCGAGACGGGGCGTGATTATTTGCCTTTCCCGGACATCCGCCGCAGCAGGGGGCGGGCTCCTATACGGGAACGGCCTGATTCGGCATTACTATGTCAAACATATTCAATAAAAAATAATCTATGAGGGTGTAATGTGTGATTTTTTTATAGTCTTTGTGCATAATATTTCTTGTATAAAAATTAAATATATTATCCGGATCGCTCTCACAGATACTGTTAATTTTGATAAAATGAATAAAGTCGGGTGATCCCAGAATAAAATCTGAAAATCATCGATTATAATTCAAGTGACTTTCGGTGGATC
>JAKONB010000390.1 GCA_022702195.1 Beijerinckiaceae bacterium
CGGGCAAGCGCAAGCTCGTGAAGAAGACGGCCGGCCGCGCGGGGCCGATCCGCATCCTGCCCCATCCCTACGACAGCGAGGATGCGGCCAAGGCTGCGGCCGAAGCCGAGGTCTATGCGTCGGACAACCGAAGCGGGTCGGGCCACTTCGAAAGCCCCGGCCTGCCCTACGCCCGTGCCGAGGCTCCGGTGATCGCCTCGGGCTTCGGCACGCCGATCGACGGCAGGTGGAAGGCGGAGGGCGTGGACAAGATCGTCACGGCGCGCGGGGGCTTCCTGACCACGGTTCACGTCACCGCCGGCGACGACAAGAAGGGGGAAAAGGGCAAGTGACAGGGTCCGCCACGAAGCTGAGCTACGTCATCACGTCGCTCGCCGGCGACTGGATCGCGGGTTACCGGCGCCCCGCAGGGCCGACGATCGACCTCCTGCCGATCGAGGCGGAATACGATCTGCTGGCAGGCACGCTGGCGCCTCCGGGCACGCCGGTGTCCGTACCACCGCCGGCGCCTGCCGTTGCCCCCACCGACCAGATTGCCCTGCTCCGCTACGGTGTGCCCATGGAGGCTCTCCTCTCGGACCTGATCGCGTTCCTTCAGGACGGAACGGTCGGCACGAAGCTGGGCATCGCCAATCGTCTCGCTGAGATCGCGCAGGCCGGCGCGGCGGCCCAGGCCGAGGCCCGCAACAATCTCGGCCTTGGGCGCGTCGCGAACACCGCTCCAGCCGATCTGCCGGTCTCGACCGCCGTTGCCAAGGGCCTCGCCGACCTCGCGCAGAAGCTCGATGCGGCCCGCTCGGTGCCGGGGCGGTGGACCTTCTCCAGCAAGACCGGATCGCTGGCGAGCGGCCAGACCGTGTTCCCGATCCCCGGCGGCTACACGCCTGGCTTCGTGAGTGTGTGGATCGGGGGGCTCCAGATCTACGGGTTCACCGCCACGGACGGCGCAACCGTCGTCATCACCGGATACACCTTCGGTGCCAACGACGTCGTGACCATCGAAACCCTGAAGGCGGGCGTCGTCGCCAATGCCGCAACGCGGGCGGAGGTCGACGCACTCACCGACCGCATCACCGCCCTGGCCGATCGCCTCACCGTCCTCGACCCGGCCGCTTCAAACTTCGAAGCCGCGTTCTCTCGCCTCTTCACGGCCTGGGTCGCCGGCCTGCCCGTCTACGCAGGCACTGGCCCGGCGCCGGTCCCGGCCGGCCGGCCCTTCCTCAACAACGGCACGCCACAGATCGCCCTATGAGAGCCTCCATGCGTCCGCTTCGCTTCGCCGCCGCTGTCCTGGCGCTCCTCGCCCTCGTCCCCACGCTTGCTCTTGCACAGGGCACGGTGGGCGCAGCCCGCGTTCCGACCCGCCCGGCCAACGACAACTCTACTTGGCCGGCCAGCACAGCTTATGTGGATGCGTCCGCGAAGGCCCTCTCGAATGCAATCTCGGCCGGCCCCGTCGATAGCGCGACGGTGAAGGGCCAGACCCTCGGCGGGTGGTTCTCCAGCATCGTGTTCGGGACGCCAACCGTCTCGACACTTCGGAGCTTCTCGACCCTGTTCACGTCTCCGGGCAGCGTGATCTTCGTCGGCGGCTACTACGCCCAAGGCGACGGGGGTGGCGGCCACTTCATGTGGTCGAATACCTCATCTGCGGCCGACGACGGCGGGTCCGTCATCAAGCCGTCCAGCGTGTCCGCCGCCGGACGCTGGATCCGCGTGGGTTCCGGCCCGCTCTCGATCAAGATGTTCGGTGCCAAGGGCGACGGCGTCACCAACGACGGCCCCAGCATCCGCGCCGCCTACCTCGCCACGACCGCGCTCGGCGGCCGAGTCCTCCGGTGCCCGGCTGGGACGTTCATCATCGGAAGCACGGTTGCGCCGACCAGCGGCGTGGCTTTCGAGGGGGGGCGCGATTGCATCGTGAAGTCAGCCGGCGATGGACCCGCCGTCCTGTTCGACGCTGACGGCACCAACAACGTCGGGTTCCGGGGCATCAAGATCGACGGGACGCGTGCGAACAATCCGAACGGCGGGCATGTAGCAATTCACCTCCGCTTCGCTGCAAACGGCTTCGTGAGGGACTGCGAGTTTATAGATATCCCCAATATCGCGGTGGCGGGATACGGCGACGGGCAGGATTTCTCGTTCAACGAATTCCACGACGTCGGGGACCTCGCGATCGTCTTTTACGGGTTCAACAACCCGTCCCGGAACCTGACCATCAAGAGCAACCGCGTGACGGGGTCGATCGGACACGCGATCAACGCGAGCTTCGTCGACGGCTTCGACATCAGCGGGAACTACGCCAGAGGCACCGTCATTGGCCAGCATAACGGCCTTGCGGTGAACGTGTCGGGCACGACGATCACTTACGCGGCCGGCGACCATGCCTTCGATGGCATCCTGCCCGGGCAGTTCCTTGTCATGGGCGGCGGCGGTGAGTGGCAGATCACCAGCATTGTGAATGACCGCACGCTCACGGTGGCGCCGAACTCGGTTGGAAACCCGCCCCAAGGCAACGGGCAGACCGCGATGATCGGGTCCGGCGACTTCTATGGCCTGGACGCCGTTCGGAACGGCATCTTCAGCAACAATACGGGAATGGACGGCGCTACCTACGGGATGGGCATCAGTTCCTCCGGCTCGTTCGACAGCTACAACGTCACGATCTCCGGGGTGCTCATGGTCCGGACCGGTAAGTACGGGATCAACGTCGACGGCGGAGGGCTTGGGTTTACGACATCGAACATCTCGATCGTCGGCAGCACCTTGATCGACACGGGGGCCGGCGCCGATGCAATCGATGGTGGCGAGAAGAATGCGATTGTCCTGACAAAGAACAGGGGAACGATCAAAGACATCTTCATCTCGGGCAACGTTACCAGCCCGGCGAGCCCGTCTTATGGTCCGACGCAGTACTGGCTGTCCGTCGATCCTAACATGCCGGCCGGGTCAGTCTTTCTCGGCAGGAACACGTCCACGACGCAGTTCGGAAACGCCATCCTCAACGACGTGAAGTCGATCGACCTGACCGGGTGGGGCTCGACGGCCACGACGGACAATGTCGTGAGCACCGGCACGCAGGTGTCTTTCCGCGTCAAGGGCAGCAGCGGCATCACCGCCTTGCCCTCAGGCACGGTCAACAAGATCACGGACAGCGGGAAATCCCCCGTCGTCACCGGCTCGATCTGGTCGGCCGGCGGCGGCAACGTCGATACGCGCTATCCGATCTTCACGGGCGGGACGGCGGCGGGAGCCTGGCGGTTCGCGTTCCAGAGCCCCACGGCGCCCGGAGAGGACACCGCGCTGGTCCTGTCGCTGAGTTCGAACTGATCGACCTGATTTGCCCATCCCTCCCTTTCTCGAGTTCGCGAATGACTTCAATCACAGCCTCGGCGGCAAGGCAGGTCCTTGCCGAAAGCGGTGTTGGCACGGCCGGGTTCGCGAACCTTGAGGATCTGGCGGCGCTGGCGAACCTCCTGCCCCGCACTGTGCTACCACTCGCCCGAAACCCGCTCGCCTCCGACATCGATGCGGGCACCGCACGCGTCACTAAGAATACGGTGACTGGTCGTATCTCGCTGTGGGTCAACGACGGCGGAACGATGATCGACCTACTCGCCTTCGCGACCGCATAAATCAGGACAGACCGATGATCCATCGTTTCACCGCTGTTCTCGCGGCGCTGACGCTCGCCTGTGTTCCCGCGATGGCGCAGGTACAGCCCTCAGCGCCGGTCGCCTCAAAGGCCTACGTGGATACGAGCCTCGCGAACAGACTTCTCACGAGCGGGAATGACGTCTCGGCGAACGCCGATAACGGGATCTCGGACAAAATCCCCTTCGGCAACACCGGCGCCAAGTCCTTCCTATACTCGCGGCGCACGCAGCCCCAGCCCTCGATCCTCGGAACGATGGCGATCATCCGCAATACGACCGGCTCGGGCACCTTCGGACCCGGCGCTCCGGACTACGCCCTGCTGACCTCCGTCCAGAAGGAGAACTGGCAGACCAGCACGGTC
>JAKONB010000451.1 GCA_022702195.1 Beijerinckiaceae bacterium
GCTTGGTCCCGTCGTCGCTGTCCTTGGCGTCGGGCACGTCGACGAAGCGCGGTTCGATCTCGGTGAGCGCGCCGAAGCGGCGCTGGAGTTCAGCCCGGACCGTGTCGGTCATCGGCGGCCGGTCGCCGAGGCCCTGCGATCCGGAGCGGTCCACCACCACCGCCACAATGTCCTTGACCGGCTCCCGGTCCTCGCGAACCAGCGACGGGTTGGCGATGGCGAGGAGGACGAGGGCCAGGGCGAGACCGCGCAGGATCGCCAGGCGCCCGCGCGCCACCACGGCCAGGGCACAGAAGGCGGCCACCACGAGGCCGAAGCCGATCAGGACCGGCCAGGGCACCAGGGGGGTGAAGCTGAGGCTCAGCATCGGCGCATGGCCTCTCGGGTGACGGTTGCGATGACGATGCCCCTCACTGGCCGAGCCGCTCCAGCAGCGCCGGCACGTGGACCTGATCGGCCTTGTAATTGCCGGTCAGGGTATAGATCACGACGTTGATCCCACCCCGGAACGCCATCTCGCGCTGGCGCTGGTCGCCCCCGACGATGGGGTAGAGCGCCTCGCCCCGTTTGCCGACGGCCCAGGCGGCGGCGAGATCGTTGCCCGTGATGATGATCGGCGAGACGCCGTCGCCGGCCCGGGCCGGGCGGCGCTCGGCCCCCTCCCCCACGGGCGGAAGCGTCTCGACCCAGGTCTGTCCCGTGGCGTAGCGGCCGGGAAAATTGTCCACGAGGTAGAACGCCTTGGTGAGAACGTGGTCGGCCGGCACCGGCTCGAGCTCGGGGACTTCGAGGGTGGAGAGCATCTGGCGCAGATAGGCCGCCTCGGGGGTCGGCGGGCCGCCCGGACGGGCGGTGAGCGCGTCGCGCGTGTCGAACAGGACGGTGCCGCCGTTGCGCATGAACGCGTCGATGCGCCGGATCGCGGCCTCGCTCGGCTGAGGCCGGCCCGCGACGATCGGCCAATAGATCAGCGGATAGAAGGCGAGTTCGTCCTTGGCGGGGTCGATCCCGATCGGGTCGCCCGGCTCCAGGGCGGTGCGATTCGCCAGCATCTGGGTGAGGCCGGCCAGGCCGGCCCGGCTCGCCGCATCCGCGGCCTCGTCCCCGGTGACCACGTAGGCGAGCTTGGTCACCAGCGCCGACTCGATCCCGTTCGGACGGCCGGGGATTGTCTGCGCGTCGGCAGGCGCTGGCCCGAGCGTCGGGCCGGCCAGCGCGAGGAGGACCAGGGCCGCCGTCGCGGAGCGCCCGATCCCACCGGCGCGGCGGCGGAAAAATCCGCCGAGCCAGAGGCCCGCCACGGTGTCGGCGACCAGCAGCAGGAGGGCCGCCGAGAACAGGGCCGCGCGCAGGTCGACGGTCTCGGCCCCGGCCAGCGAGCCGGTGCGGGCGCCGCCGAGCGGCGTGAAGTCGAGGGGCGCGAGGCGGTCCTCCGCCGTCAGGGCGTTGACGGCCACCCCACCATCGGGCGGACCATAGAAGCCCGGCGGGTGTTCGAACGAGCCCCGTTCGGCGTAATCGGCCGGTACGGCGGTGGCGCCCGCCGGCGGGGTCCCGGTCGCCCCGAACCCGTCGAGGGTGAGGCGCGGCGCCAGGACGGCGGCCGGCTTGGCGGCCGCCTCCCCGGTCGGGGCCGCCGTCGCACCGGCCAGGGCGACGACCCGGCGCAGCATGTCGATGAACAGTCCCGAGAGGGGGAGGTTCGACCACGTGGTGTCGGCGGTGACGTGGAACAGCACCAGCATACCCTGCCCCCGCTTCTGCGCGGTGACGATGGGGGTGCCGTCCTGGAGGGATGCCCAGGTCCGGTTCGGCAGCTCGCCGTCCGGCTCCGCGAGGATCTGGCGTCGCACGCCGATATCGGTGGGCGGCACCAACCCGGCGAACGGGCTCTCGGGGGTGAAGGCGGCGAGCGTCCTCGGATTGTCCCAGGAGAGCGTCCCGCCCAGGGTGCGGCCGCCGCGGCGCAGGCGTACGGGAACGAGCGGGTCGTTCCCGGCGGCGAGACGCGGACCGGCGAAGCGCAGGAGCAATCCCCCGGCATCGACGAAGGATTCTACCCGGGCCAGGGTCGCCGCGTCGAGGGCGCCGACATCGGCCAGCACCAGCACGGAAACCTGGGCATCGAGCATCTGGGCCACGGAATCGGCCACGCCATTGCTCCCACGCGGCTCCTGCACGTCGGCGAAGGGGACGAGGGCACGCGAGAGATAGTAGGTCGGCGCCAGGAGCGGCTGCGCCTGGTCGCTGGTTCCGCCGAAGACGAGGCCGATGCGGCGGCGCTTGCCCCGCTCGTCCATCAGCGTGACGGCCCCGGCGGACCGCTCGCCGAGGATCTCGAGGCGGCTGATGCCGTTGCGCAGCTCGACCGGAAGATCGAAACCGATCTCGGCCTCGGTGGCGCCGTCGCGAAACCCGAACTCCCGCTCGGCCAAGGGCAGGCCCTTCTGGTCCAGGGCGCGCACGAGGCCGGTCTCGCGCCCATTCGGGGCCGCGCGCAGGACATGGGCCGTCAGGCGGCCGGCGGATGCCACCGCCGAGAGGGCCAGGGCCGGGGGATGGTCGGCGCGCAGGATGGTCAGCCCGGTCCCCGATCCGGAGGACAGGGCGGCGAGCCGCGTCGGGAACGGGTCGTTTCCGGGGCCGGTGGCCCCGTCGGTGATCCAGAGGGCGGTGGCCCCCGGATTGCGCTCGAAGAAGGTCGCGATCGCGTTCAGATGCGCGCCGCGATCGGCCAGATGCGGCCGCGGCGCGATCGCCCGCAGGCGATCGAGGGCGATGGCCGGGACCTTGGGCTCGACGAGGCCGGCCGGCTCGGCGAGCCCGACCACCGCCACGGGACGCCCATCGCGCGCCGCGGCCTCGACCGCGTCGGTGGCCACTCCCAGGCGGTCGCGCCAATCGTGGGCGGCGGTGAAGCCGTTGTCGATCATCACCAGGAGCGGGGTTCGTCCGGGCGCCGCACCGATGCCGGACGGGTTCCAGACCGGCCCGGATACGGCGAGGACCAGACAGGCGGCGGCGAGGATCCGGAGGATCAGGAGCCAGGGCGGCGTCCGGGCCGGCGTTTCCCGCTTCGCCGCCAAATCCGCCATGATGCGAAGGGGCGGGAAGTCGATCCGCTGCGGACGCGGCGGCGTCACCCGGAGCAGGAACCACAGAGCCGGCAGCGCCACGAGGGCGGCCAGGGCCAGGGGGGCGGCGAAGGTCAGGGGCAATCCGAGCACGCGATGATCCTCAGCCGGTCCCGCGCGCTGCGGCGACGAGGGTCAGGAGGCGAAGGGCGGCTTCGCTGGCCGGTCGGTCGGTGCGGTGGATGGTGAGGGTCCAGCCCTGCGCCCTGGCGATCTCGGAAAGCCCGGCCCGATGCGCGGCGATCCGCACACGATACGCCTCGCCCCAGGCCCCAGCATCGCCGATCGAGAGGCTGGTCCGCGATTCGGGATCGTGCAGGACCGCCTGGCCCGCGAAGGGAAACGTCTCCTCCACGGGATCAGCGATCATCACGAGGTGTCCATGGGTCCCATGGCCGGCGATACGGTCCACGGACGCCTTGATGTCGGGGAGCGGCGACAGGAAGTCGCTGATGAGGATCGCCTCGTCGAAGCGTCCGGGCGCGGCGGCAGGCGCGCTGTCCCGCTCCGGACCGGCCCCATCCGCCACCAGCGCCTCGGCCAGGGTCTCGACGATGCGTCGGGAGGTGACGGCGCGGGTGAGCCCGAGAAGACCCACGCGTTCGCCGCCCTCCACCAGGGCATCGGCCAGGGCGAAACCGAGCACCAGGGCGCGCTCCACCTTGGGTGCCTGCGCGAGGTGCGACGCGAAGCCCATCGAGGCGGAGCGGTCGATCCAGAACCAGATGTTGTGGGCCGCCTCCCATTCGCGCTCGCGCACGTAGAGCCGGTCGTCCCGCGCGGAGCGGCGCCAATCGATGCGCGCGGCGGCCTCGCCGGCGACGAAGGGTCGGAACTGCCAGAAGCTCTCGCCCGGACCGGACCGGCGGCGGCCATGAAGACCGTGCGCCAGGGTCGTGGAGACGCGGCGCGCCTCGAGGATCAGGCGCGGCATCCGCTCCGCGAGGGAGAGTGCGGCCTCGGTTTCCCGCCGCCCGGGGGACCGGGCCTCGGCCGCGAGGAGCCGCGTGCTCGGCGTGGCCATCCGGCGCCTAGAGCTTCGCCGCGAGCTGGGCGATCAGCCCCGGAATGGTCTCGCCATCGGCGCGCGCCGCGAAGCTGAGGGCCATGCGGTGCTTGAGGACCGGCTCGGCCAGGGCCTTCACGTCGGCGACGGAGGGGGCGACGCGCCCCTCGATCAGGGCGCGGGCCCGAACGGCCAGGGTGAGCGCCTGACTGGCGCGGGGTCCCGGTCCCCAGAGCAGCTTGCCCTTGAGCGACGGGTCGCCGCCCTCCGGCCGCGCCGAGCGGACGAGGTCGAGGATTGCGTCCACCACCGCATCCCCCACGGGCAGGCGGCGGACGAGCCGCTGCGCCGTGAGCAGGCTCTCCGTCGCCATCACCGCCTCGGGCCGATGCTCGTCGACGCCGGTGGTCTCGATCAGGATGCGCCGCTCGGCGGCCCGATCCGGATAGCCCACGTCGATCTCCAGCAGGAATCGATCGAGCTGCGCCTCGGGGAGCGGATAGGTTCCTTCCTGTTCGATGGGGTTCTGCGTCGCCAGAACGTGGAACGGGCGCGGAAGATCGTGCCGTTCGCCGGCCACGGAGACGAAATGCTCCTGCATCGCCTGA
>JAKONB010000513.1 GCA_022702195.1 Beijerinckiaceae bacterium
TCGATGTAGAAGGGCTGCGCCATCACGCCCGAAATGATGTCGGGCAGCCGGTAGAGCATGATCAGCGCGAGGATCGGCGCCAGCCGGGCACCCTTGCGCCGGACGAGGTCCGAGAACGGGTCCACCACGGCGATCCGCAGGGTGGTGGCGAGGTCGCGTCGCCCGCCGGAGACCGGGGCCGGGTCCTGTCGCGGCGCCAGGAGGGCGGCCGCCAGGCCGACGACCATCAGCACCGCCATGGTCCCGTAGGCGAGGCTCCAGCCCGCCCCTTGCGCGATGTAGAGGGCCCCGGCCCCCGCCACCGCGCGGGCGACGGCGTATCCGAACTGATAGGCCCCCAGCATCACGCCCTGCCGCTCGGTGGGGGCGGCGTCGATGCGCCAGGAATCGACCACGATGTCCTGGGTCGCGGAGGCGAAGGCGGTGGCCAGCGCGCAGAGCACGATGAAGCCGAGCGACTCCGCCGGGTCGCCCCGGCTCATGCCGAGCAGGCCGACGGCCACGCCGAGCTGCGCCAGGACCATCCAGGCCCGCCGCCGCCCGAGGAGGCGGGCCAGCACCGGGAGGTCGAACCGGTCGATGACCGGCGCCCACAGGAACTTCACCGAATAGGCGAAGGACACGTAGGACAGAAGGCCGATGCTGGTGCGCTGGATGCCGGCTGTGGCGAGCCAGGCCGACAGGGTGGAGAAGACCAGGAGGATCGGCAGGCCGCAGGCGAAGCCGAGAGCGAGCATCAGCGCGATGCGGGGATCCTCGACCACGTCCCTGAAGCCGAGGCCGGTTCTGGACCCTGGGAGGCGGGGGCGGCGAAAAGCCATGGCATGGAACTCCAGGAGACCAGTGCAGCTTTCTACCCATGCCGGTGCAGGGCGACTGCGCGACATCGGACCGTAGGCTGCGGCGGCCGGGACGGGCCACGGATCGAGATATGTCGCAGCCTCAAAGAGAATGGCTGATGGATTCTTAACGGGTCTCGGCGAATTTTATGGTCGGCGATGGATCGCCGAACGCTCGCCGGAGTCTATTCTCATTGACGAACCCGGCCCCCCACTCTCACCCTCACGTCCGCATCGGACGCAGGCCGTGCCGTGGATGGATCGCGACGGATACACCATGGCTCTCCCGACTCGGATGCATCGATTTGGTCGAAACACGCAATGACCGATAGGACACCGCCCACGTCACCGTTGCCCGAATCGGCGGCCGATGGAATCGTGTCCATCGGCAGCCCGTCCTTCGCCGCGGCATTCCGGGCGAGCCCGACTCCCATGGTGCTGACCGATCCACACCTTCCCGACAATCCCATCGTCTGGGTGAACGACGCGTTTCTCAAGTTGACGGGGTATGGCCGCGACGAAATCGTCGGCCGGAACTGCCGGATGTTCCAGGGCGCCGAAACCAACGCGGCGGACGTGGCCCGGGTGCGGGCGGCGGTGGCGGCCGAGGAATCCATCGAGGTCGAACTCGTCAATTATCGCAAGGACGGGTCGTGGTTCTGGAACGGCATGACCATCGCGCCGGTGCGGGACGAAACCGGCCGCGTCCGGCATTTCTACGCCGCCCAGGCGGATATGACCGGCAAGCACAGCCTCGAAGTGGCGATGAAGCACGCCAACATCGATCTGGAGCGCCGCGTCGAGGAACAGACGGCGGATCTCCGGGCCGCCCTCGAGCAGAAGACCGCCCTGCTCCACGAGGTGGATCATCGGGTCAAGAACAATCTCCAGGTCATCTCCTCCCTGATGCTCCTGAAGGCGCGGCGGACCCAGCAGGCCGATGCGCGCGAGGCCCTGAACGGCATGGCCGAGCGGATCGGCGCCCTCTCCACCGTGCACCGCATGCTCTACTCCACCGGGGATGTGAGCCGGTTCAACCTCCAGGAATTCGCCGGCGATTTCGTGTCCGACCTCGTCGCCGGCATCGAGGGCGACCGGACCGAGGTGAGCGCCCGGATCGATTCCATCGCCGTCTCCGCCGCCATGGCCGCGCCGCTGGCGCTGATGATGCACGAACTCACCACCAACGCGGTGCGCCACGCCTTCCCGGACAACCGGCCCGGTCGCGTCACCATCACGGCCACGCGCTGTCCGGACGGTCTGCGGATGCTGATCGAGGATGACGGGGTCGGCCTCTCGGCGGGGATTCCCAATCCGGGCGGGTTCGGGCGCTCCCTCGTGGAGATGGTGGTGCGCCAGTTGCGCGGCGTCATCCGGTGGGACGAGACTTCGCCGGGGACGCGGGTCGAGATCACGGTCCCGCTCGATGCCATCTCGCTCCAGGACGTGGCCATGAAGACCGATCCGGCTCCCCTTCCGCACCGGCCGATGCAATGACCCCGTCGGCGCCGCTGCGCATCCTCGTGGTCGAGGACGAGGTCCTGATCGCCCTGGAACTCGAATTCCTCCTGGGCGATCTGGGCTACACCACCGTGGGTGTGGCGGGCTCGTCGCAGGAGGCCATCGCCCTCGGCCGGGACACCGCGCCGGACGTGGCCTTCGTGGACATCCACCTGATCGACGGACCCACCGGCGTCGCGGTGGCGCGAGCCCTGAGCGAGAATCCCCACACCACCGTCGTGTTCATGACCGCCAACGCCAAGCGCATTCCCGACGATTTCGCCGGGGCGCTGGGCGTGATCGCCAAGCCCTATTCCGAGCGGGTGGTCGCGGGCGCGCTCCGCTACATCGCCGAAGCCCGTGCCGGCCACGCGCCGACCCTCGACGGACTCGACGGGTTCCGGCTCGCCCCCGGCCCGGACCGGGCCGGCCCGCCCCACTGATCCGGTTTCAGTTCCGGCTCAGGGCCGCCCGGAAGGCGGACAGGTTGTTGCGCATCATCGCGAGGTAATCCGGGGCCGGCCCGTCCGGCGCCGACAGGGCGTCGGAATAGACCTTGCCGCCCAGAACCGCGCCGCTCTCGCGGGCGATCTGCTGCATCAGGCGCGGATCGGTGATGTTCTCGAGGAAGACGGCCGGGATCTTCTCGCGGCGGATCTGGCGGATGATCCGGGCGACGTCGCGCGGGCTCGCCTCGCTGTCGGTGGAGACGCCCTGCGGCGCGATGAAGGTCAGGCCGTAGGCGTCGCTGAAATAGCCGAACGCGTCATGCGTGGTGATGATCCGGCGGTGCTCGGGCGGGATCGCCGCGATCGCCGCGCGCACTTCTCCGTCGAGGGCATCGAGCTTGGCCAGATAGGCGGCGGCCTGGGCCGCATAGGTCGCCGCCCCGGCGGGGTCGACCTTCGCCAGCCCGTCTCGGATGGTGCCGACATAGATCTTGGTGTTGGCGATGCTCTGCCAGGCATGCGGATCGGCGTGGTGGCCGTGCCCGGCCGCGTCCCCGTGATCGCCATGGTCGTGACCGCCCTTCCCGTCGATCGGCGTCACGCCGGACGAGGCGACGATCACGGCGGCCTTGGCGCCGGAAGCCTGGATCAGCCGGTCGATCCAGCCCTCCAGGCCGAGGCCGTTCACCACCACGAGATCGGCCTTGGCGAGGGTGCGCGCATCGCTCGGCGCCGGCGTGTAGCCATGGGCGTCGGCATCCGGGCGCACCAGGGTGGTCACCGCCACCCGGTCGCCGCCGACCTGGCGCACCAGATCGCCCAGGATCGAGAAGGTCGCGACCACCCGCAGGGGCGTCTCGGCCGCCCCGGCCGAGACCAAGCCGAGAAGAACCAGCCAGCACGCGACGCCGACCCTTACGCACCCACGCCCGAACGGCATCGCCCTGTCCCTTCCCATTCCGAACCCGCTTCGTAATGTAACATTATCACGTTTCCTAGTCCCGGCGCTTTCGCTTGATCTCCGGCGACGACCGCCGCAAACACCCGGATGTGCGCCGGCACCGATCCTCCTCCGGTGCGGACGGACACGGTAAACAGCATGGCGCGTCGGCCACTCCCGAGGGGCGACACCCTCCCCCTCATCGGCCGGGTCTGGCGCGAATGGCTCGCCCCGCACCGGGCGACGCTCGCCGTGGTGCTGGTGCTCATCGCCATCGTGGGGGCGGCCACCGGCTTCTATCCGGCCCTGATCAAGGGCGCCTTCGACGCGTTCGACCGCAAGGACCCCACGGCCTTGGCCTATGGTCCGCTCATCGTCATCGCCATCACGTCGATCCGCGGCTTCGCGCTGTTCGGCCAGACGGTGCTGACCAACCGGGTGGTGACCCGGGTGGAGGCCGACATGCAGGCGGCCCTCTACGCCCATCTCATCGACTCGGATCTGGCCCAGCTCGGCCGCGAGAGCCCGGCCGCCTTCACCCAGCGTTTCACCACGGATTTCGCCTTCATCAAGGAGGCGCTGACCCGGATCTCCACGGTGCTGCTGCGCGACATCGCCATGCTGATCGCCCTGGTGGCGGCCTTGATCTGGATGGATCCGCTGCTGACCCTGGTGGCCGGCGTGACCGTGCCGTTCGTCGCCGGCCCGATCGGGCGCAT
>JAKONB010000514.1 GCA_022702195.1 Beijerinckiaceae bacterium
GCAACGTCGCCCAGGCGGCCACCGGCACCGGCGAGGTCACCGCCAACATCGCCGGGGTGGCCAGCGCCGCCGAGGAGACCGGGGCGGCGGCCACCCAGGTGCTGGCCTCGGCCTCCGAGCTGTCGCGCCAATCCGAGCATCTCGGCGCCGAACTCCATCGCTTCCTCGACGGCATCCGCGCCGCCTGAGCGGCGTGGCCTATCTTCGACAGGCGCACCGAACCCACCCCACGGTTCAAGGTTTTTTTACCATGATGACATGAAAGTCCACCGCATGGGCCGGCACCGGGGCCAGCCTTTCGCCGGACGGTCATGTTCCTTTTTACAACGCCCACCCCCACCGCCCGCGAGACCGGCACCGGCCGGGACGCGGGCGCGCGTGGCGCAGCCCCGATCACCACACGATCCGGCGCCTCGGCCGGGGTGATCGATGCGATCCGAGACGGGGCGCAGAGTTCGGGAGCAGGGTTCGATTACCTGCTCGCCACCGCGCAGCGGGAATCCGCCCTCGATCCTTCGGCCAAGGCCAGTTCCTCATCGGCCACCGGCCTATTCCAGTTCATCGAGCAGACCTGGCTCGGCACCATGAAGAATGCGGGTCCGAAGCTCGGGCTCTCGAGCTACGCGGACGCGATCACGGCGCAATCCGATGGCACCTATGCGGTGAGCGACCCGGCGGCGCGCCGAACCATCCTCGACCTGCGGCGCGACCCGAAGATCGCCGCCACCATGGCGGGCGCCCTGACCGAACGGAACCGCGAATCCCTCACGGCCACCCTCGGCCGCGAGCCGACATCGGGCGATCTCTACGCCGCCCATGTGCTCGGCGCACGCGGGGCCGCCGCCCTAATCAACACGGCGCAGGCGAGCCCGGCACGCGCCGCCGCCCTTGACATGCCGGAGGCGGCCGTCGCCAACCGGAGCTTGTTCTATGACAAGACCGGGCGCCCGCGCGGGGCCGCCGAACTCTACGCCCTGCTGGCGACCAGCCGCTCGAGCGGGGTCGTGGCCACCGCCCCGGCCGGGGGAACTTCCGTCACCCTGCCGGTGAGCACGACAGCCTATGCCGCCCTCGACGGCGGCGGCCTGCGCTCGATGTTCCAGACCGACCCGCGTCAGGGCGCGGTGTCCGCGGGCGTCGCCAAGCTTTGGCAGGCACGGGCGGCGAGTGAACCCGTCCGCAGCGCGCCTACCTACTTTCCACGTTCGGATGTCACCGAAGCCGCTCAGGCCGAGATTGCATCCGACGATCCGACCACCACCGGATCGATCTCGGCCGTTGCCGCCTACACCGCGTCGAACGCCCTCGTCGGGGCGCCGCTGCCCCCCCGGCGTCCCGCGGAATTCCGTGACCCGGCCTCCACAGGCTCCGCCGGAGCGCCCCTCGACCTCTCTCTCTTTACGATCCGGAGCGGCCCATGATCATTCGCCAGTTCCTCGCCTGGACACAACACGGGTCGCCCACCCGCCGAGCGGAGGCGGCGGGCGCCCTAGCCCGGGCCTATCTGTATGGCGGCTTGGCGCCCGAAATCGCCCGCGAGGCGGAGGTGGCCCTCCTCGCCCTCCTGGACGATCCCTCCCAGCTGGTGCGGCGGACCCTGGCCGAGGCCTGCGCCGGCTGCGCCACAGCCCCCCGCCCCCTCATCGTCACCCTGGCCGCGGATCAGCCGGAGATCGCCGGCCTCGTCCTGGCGCGCTCGCCCGTGCTCACCGATGCCGACCTCGTTTACGGCCTCGCCATCGGCTGTGCCGCCACCCGACGGGCGATCGCCGGCCGGCGGGACCTCTCCCCGGCGGTGGCGGGCGCCATGGCGGAAATCGCCGAGGCCGCGGCCCTGGTCGCCCTGATCCGCAACCGCACCGCCCGGATCACCACCGGCAGCCTGCTGCGGATGGTCGAGCGCCACGGCGACGACGCGGACCTGCGCGAAGCCATGCTGGCCCGGCCGAACCTGCCCCTCGAGATTCGCCAAGCGGTGACGACGCGGCTGGCGGAGGTGCTCTCGGCCTTCGCCGTGGCCTCGGGTTGGCTGACCCCGATGCGCAGCGAACGGACGAGCCGCGAGGCGCAGGAGCGCAGCACCTTGGCCTTCAGCGCCGGGGCTCATCCCGTCGATCTCGCCCGCCTCGTGACCCATCTGCGGCATCAGGGCCAGTTGAATGCTGGATTGCTCCTGCGGGCGATCCTGTCGGGCCACATGTCCTTCGCTGAGCGCGCGCTCGCCGACCTGTCCGGCCTCGCGCCTGACCGGGTGGCCGGGCTGATGCGCGACGGTTCGGCCGCCTTCGCCGCCCTGCATCGCAAGGCTGGACTGCCCTCAGCCCTGCTGCCGGCCTTCACGGCAGCGCTCTCGGCCTGGCACGAGGCCGGCCGGGGCATGATCGGCTCCGCGCCGGGTGCTCTGTCGCGTCGGATGATCGCGCGCGCGCTCACCGCCTGTGAGGCGATGCCCTTCGCAGAGGCGCAGGGGGTGATGGCCCTGCTGGCCCGTTTCGAGGCTGAGGCGGCCCGCGAGGACGCGCGTCTCACCGTACGGGAGATGGTGGAGGCGGCAGAGCACGCGGCTGCCCAGGCGTTGGAGAACGAGATCCTCGACGCGGAATGGCGCGAGGCCCAGCGCCAAGTTGCCCACCGCCCCGAGGCCGAGAGCGCGCCGAAGTGGGACATCGCCATCGCGGGCGAGACCGACGCGACGGAGGAAACCGGCCGAACGGATCCGGTGGGCCTGATCCTCGATGCACTCCCCGGGGAGATCCTGGCCGAATTCCGCAACGAGCGGGACCGCAGCCACGCGGTCGCCGTCACGGTAGTGCTCGATACCCTTCCGGAGGCGCTGGTGGCGAGCTACCGCGCCGATCGCGAGCGGGTGCGGCTCGCCGCTTGAAAAAAAACGGCTTCAGCCGAACTGCTCGCGCAGGATGCGCTCGTCGAGGCTGTGGCCGGGATCGTGGAGCAGGACGAGGTTGGTGGCGCGGTCGAGCCAAGTTTCCACCGTGGCGACGCGACGGAACTCGGTATGGTCCGCCACCGCCGCCACCGGGC
>JAKONB010000535.1 GCA_022702195.1 Beijerinckiaceae bacterium
GAGGAACTGGCCGGGGCCGTTCATCGCCCGGCCGAGGTCGATCTTGCCCCAGCCGAAGGTCTCGTTGGGCCGGTCGGCGGGGCCGTCGCCGAGATGCGTGGCGGTGGTGAGCAGCACGTCGCGCGCCTGCGCGTTGGTCATGTAGGCGTAGCGCTGCATCACCAGGGCCAGCGCGCCCGTGACGTGGGGGGCCGACATCGAGGTGCCGCTCTTGAGGCCGTAGCCGGCGACCCCGGTGGGGCTGGTCACGGTGGAATAGACGTTGCGGCCCGGGGCGGCGACGCACCAGTACTTAGCGACGCCGCAGCGGTTGAACTGGGTCTGGTCGGCGCTGTTGAGGCCCGAGGCCGCGATCCAGCTCGTCTCGAGATCCGGCTCGAAATACGGGATCGCCGCCCGCACGGTGGGGTTGTTCACCCCGGCATTGCCGGCGGCCCAGACCATGATCACCCCCGAGCGCCCGGTCTCGGCGGCGGCGTCGAGCCAGTCGAGCTGGCGCGGGAACTTGGCGTAGGCCGTGAACAGGCCGCCCAGGGTGTTGTAATTGTCGGCCAGCGGCGGGTTGCCCCAGGAGCTGTTGATCGCCCGCGCCCCGGCGGCGGCGAGATTGCCGTAGGCGCCCTGGAAGTAGGCGTAGTCCTGGTTGGTGCCGTAGGCCGAGGCATCGGTGCCGTTGGTGTTGCTCGACAGGAGCGTCGCCCCGAAGGCGACCCCGTGCATCCCGACCCCGTCGCGATTGGCCACGATAGTGCCGGCCACATGGGTGCCGTGGTCGTCGTTGACCCCCTGGATCCAGGTGCCGGGCACCGAATAGCCGGTGCCGCCGGTGAACAGGCCCGAGCGCGATCCCCCGCCGCCCTCGTAGCGGTAGCCGTCGGCCCGGTAGGTGCCGGTGTTGGTGAGGGCGCTCACCCGCCCGGCGAAGTCCGGATGGGTGGCGAGGAAGCCGGAATCCACCGAGCCGACCACCACGCCCCGGCCGGTGATGCCACGGGCATAGGCCTGGTCGGCCTTCATGGAGGCGAGGCCGAAATCGGCGAGATATTCGGGGGTGCGCCAGGAGGCGGCGTCGCCGATCCGGCCCGGATCCCGGTAGCCGGCGCTCTGGCCGAGCGCCGCGTGCGAGACGCCCGCGCAGAGGAACAGGCTCAGGCCGGCCGCCCGCAGCGGCCGTGGAAGATCGGACATGGTTACCCCCGGCTCAAGGTGGCGCGGCAGCATCGGCTCACGCCATAGGATCACGCTGGGACACGCGGAGACGAGGTCCGCCTGTCCCAAGACAAAGCACAGCAAGCCCGCGCCGGAACGGCACGATCACCGTGAAGAAATCTTTGCTTGACCGGAGGCTATGTCCCGGGCCGCCGGAGCGGCAAGCGCGGAAGGCGGCCCGGAAACCGATTGGAAACAGGCTGTTGCCAGAATGTCGCAGGCGAGGCGCGATGCGCCGGGCGCCCTGCGGTTTCCGGTTGATGGCCGGGTCGATCGGGCCACGTGAGATTGCGCAGGGCGCGTCAGGAATCCGAGGCCAGGCCGGAGCGGTGCAGCCGGAAGGCCGGCCGCGTCGTCTCCGGCCCCGGCGCCAGCGCCAGCCGGCGCTCGGCCACCGTGGCCTTGGCGGTCTCCAGGGCGATGCCGAGTGTCGCCAGGGTGTGGGGGGCGGGCTCGCGCCGGCGGGCCTCCCGCACCAGGTCGGCGGCGAGGCGGTCGATCTCGCGGGCGCGAGCGGCCAGCGCCTCCGGGTCGGTGAGGCCGGCCGCCTCGTCGACGATCTCGAGGAGCCGGTCGGTGACCTCGTCGCTACGCTCGCGCTGGAGCCGGGCGAGGCGCTGGCGCAGCCAGGCGAGCACCGAGCCGAGACCGCCGGCCACCGCCGCCAGCAGGTAGATCGTGTCGCCGTAGCGCTCGACGAAGCCGTGCTGCTCGCGCTCGTAGTAATCGAGCGCGCCGGGATGGATCGGCACGCGGGCGCTGGTGGCCGCCACCGTGGTCTCGTAGGCCGGCGCCTGGACGTATTCGGCCGCCGCCGTCACCCGCGCGGCGGCGGGGCGCAGCTCGAACAATTGCTGGGTCATGTCGGCCGCCGTCACCCGGCTCAGGGAGGAGCGGGCCATCAGCCGGTAGGAGGCGCCCACGGTCTTCAGGTCGTCGGCGGGCAGCTTCGGGCGGCCGCCGAACAGGCCGCCCGGCACGCTCACCGCCTGGAGCCGGGGGAAGCGCTCGATGATGGCGTCGCTGTCGCCGACATCGACGAAGCCGACCTTGCCGCCCGCGCTCACCCCCCGCACCGCGTCGACCAGGGCGAGGGCTTTCGGCGCCGAGGGCGCGATGATGCTCACGAAGGCGTCGATCCGCCGGTCGCGGATCGCCTGGGCGGCGTCCCCCTCCGCCACCGGCACCAGGCCCACCGTCTGGGCGGGGAGCCGGGCGCCCGGGGCGGTCACGCGCTGGAGCCCGAGTCCGTAATAGCCGAGCAGGGTCTCGAGCAGCGAGAGATCCGCCTCCTTGTGGGCGGCGATGCCGAGATGCCGGCCGGCGAGCTTGGGAAAGCCGCTGATCCCGGCCGATTCCGGCGCGGCGACGATCATCGCCTGGTCGCGCAGGATCGCCAGGGTGAGGGCGTTGGTGGGCAGCGCCACGTCGGGCCGGACCACGGCGAGGTCGGCCCGCCCGTCCTGGAGGGCGGCGGCGCTCTCGCGCACGTCGTCGAAGGACAGGATCTTGAGCCGGATGCCCACATCCGCCGCCTCGAGCGCCTCCGCATAGGCTCGGATCAGCTCGGGCTCGGTGCCGTCGCGCGGGGCCACCGCGATGGTGAGCGTGGTGGCCTGCGACAGGTAGAACGCCACCGCACCGAAGGCGGCGAGCCCGGCCAGACCGAGGCCGAACAGCGTCGCGCGGGTGCGCAGCCAGGCGGGCAGGGCGGGCATGGCGGCGTCGTTCCCGGCGGGCAGGATGTCGCCCGGCTGTGGAGCAACGCGGTTGGGGGCGGGAAGTGCCCGGGGGTGGGGCTTTTGAGGGGAGCAGGAGGCTCGACCCCCATCCGCCTTGTCCCGCCGCCCGCGCCGACCACATCAACAACAGGTTCGGCCCCGGAACCGTGAGGTCCGCGAACGAGGGGCCAACCCGGAGGAGACGGCGATGGACGGACGGTTTGGCGGTTGGGCGATGGCTTTCGGCGGGGCCGCGCTGGCCGGGGTGATGGGGCTCGGAGCGGCCTCGGCCGAGGAGGCCCCGCGCCCGCAAGGGCTGTGGAAGCTCGTCTCCTACGAGGTCGAGGTGCAGGCCACCGGGATGAAGGAGCCGGTGATGGGCGCGCATCCCACCGGCTACGCCTATTTCACCCCCGAGGGCCGGGTGTTCTTCCTGCTCACCGGGGAGGGCCGCAAGCCGGCGAAAGACGCGGCCGGCAAGGCGGCGCTCCTCGACACGATGGTGGCCTATACCGGCACGGTCAGCCTCACGGGCGACCAGTGGACCGCCAAGCTCGACACCGCCTGGAACCCCGAATGGGTCGGCACCGAGCAGACCCGCACCTTCACGATCACGGGCGACCGGCTCTCGGTGCTGACCCCCTGGCGGGTGATGCCCAACTGGGCGCAGCACGGCCAGACCCGCAGCATCGTCACCTTCACGCGGGCGAGCGACCGGTAGGGCGCTTCATTCCGGCAGGGCGAACACCGTGAGCTGGCCGCCGAGCGCCGTGTAGTTCGACAGGGCCGCGTAGCCGCCCACCGCGCCGGCCCCGTCATGGGGGTCGGTGAGGCCGGCGGCCAGCCCGATCCCGGCCCAGCCGCCGATTCCGGAGAGCACCGCCACGTATTGCCGCCCCGCATGGCTGTAGGTGGTGACGTTGCCGACGATGCCGGACGGGGTCTTGAAGCGGTAGAGTTCGCGCCCCGTGCGGGCATCCACCGCCTTCAGGTAGCCCTCCAGCGTGCCGTAGAACACCACGTCCCCGGCGGTGGCCAGCACCCCGGACCAGACCGAGAACGGCTCGGGCAGGGTCCAGGCGGCGCGGCCCCTCACCCCGTCCCAGGCCACGAGATGGCCCGTATGGGTGCTGCCCGGCGGCGGCTCGAGGCCGAGCGTCGCGCCGACATACGGCACGCCGGGGGTGTAGGTGACCCGGAACGGCTCGTAGGTCATGCAGATGTGGTTGGTGGGCACGTAGAACAGGTGGGTGCGCGGCGAGTAGGCCGCCGGCTGCTGGTTCTTGGCGCCGATGGCCCCGGGGCAGATGCCGGCCGTGGTCTCGTCCTCGCCCGCCGTCTCGGGGGCGTAGCGCGGATCGACGATCGGCCGCCCGTAGGTGTTCGAGGTCGTGTCGAGGTCGATGCGGGTCGCCCAGTTCACCACCGGATCGAATTTTTCGGCGACCAGCACTTCGCCGGTGGCCCGGTCGAGGGTGTAGGCGAAGCCGTTGCGGTCGAAATGGGTGAGCAGCGGGCGCATCCGGCCCTCCACCGCCTGATCGGTCAGGATCATCTCGTTGACGCCGTCATAGTCCCACTGGTCGTGCGGGGTCATCTGGTAGAGCCACACCGCCGCGCCGGTCTCGGGCCGGCGCGCGACGATGCTCATCGCCCATTTGTTGTCGCCAGGGCGCTGGGCCGGGTTCCAGGTGGAGGGGTTGCCGGTGCCGTAATAGATCAGGTCGAGCTTGGCGTCGTAGGCGTACCAGCCCCAGGCGCAGCCGCCGCCGGTCTTCCACTGGTCGCCCTCCCAGCTCCTGAGCGAGGAATCCGGGCCGACGGGCTTGCCGAGCGCGGTGGTCGTCCGCGGGTCCACCCGCATCTGCGCGTCGGTGCCCATGGCATAGGCGCGCCAGACCCGCGCGCCGGTCTTGGCCGCGTAAGCCGTGACGTGGCACTGCACCCCGAACTCGCCCCCCGAGAGCCCGACGAGGATCTTGTCCTTCACCGGCA
>JAKONB010000255.1 GCA_022702195.1 Beijerinckiaceae bacterium
GTGGACATGCTGGCCGCCGCCTACATCCTCCAGGGGGCGCTGGATCAGATGCGGCGGACCCTGGGGGCGGAGGAGGATGAGACGGAGGAGGATGAGGGGAGCGGACGGACGGCGGACCCCGCTGCCGGCCCCGGGCCGGGCTCCCCGCGCCGGTCCGGGTCCTAGAACCGGGCGGCGACGCCGCCCATGACGGTGCGGGGCAGGCCGGGCGTGGCGTAGCGGTTCTGCCAGGCGCGGTCGTAGTAGGTCGTGTCGAAGACGTTATCGACGTTGAGATACACCCGCACGTCCGGGGTGATCCGGTAATACGAGATCAGGTTGAGGAGCGCGTAGTCCGGCAGGGTGAAGGTCGTGACCGCGGTGCCGCCGGCCCGCTGGCCGACGACGGTGACCCCGGCCCCGAGGCCGAGCCCGCGCAGGTCGCCCCCCTGGACCTCGTAGACGGTCTGGAGCGCGAGGGCGTTCTGCGGAACGTTGGCGAGGCGCGCGCCCACCGGGATGGCATTGTCCCGCGTCACGGCCGCGTCCACGAAACTGTAGGTGCCGATGACCTGCCAGCCGGGCGCGAGGAAACCCGCGACGCTCAGGTCGAAGCCGCGGCTGCGGATCTCGCCCGCCGCGACGCTGAAGTTCTGGTCCACCGGGTCGGTGGTCAGCACGTTCGTGCGGGTGATGGTGAACAGGGCGGCGGTCGCGCTGAGGCGCCCCTCGAAGAGATCGAACTTCGCGCCGACCTCGTAGCCCTCCCCCTCCTGGAAGGCGAAGGGGCGGAAGTTGCGGTCCGTGCCGGTGTTGGGGCGGAACGAGCGGGCGTAGTTGCCGTAGACCGACACCGTGTCGAGCAGGTCGTAGACGAGGCCGAAACGCGGGGTCGCGGCGGTGCCCTCCAGGCGCGTCGTGCGGTTGGCGATGAGCGAGGTGGAGACCAGGCCGATATCCTCCACCCGGACGCCCAGCAGGGCATGGAGGCGCGGGGTGAGATCGATCTGATCCTGCACGTAGCCGGCGTAGCTCTGGGTGTGCTCCCGGAGGTTGCTGCTCGGGACCGTGATCGCCGGCAGGGCCTGGCCGTAGCGCGGGGCGAGCAGGTCGAGCAGGAACGGGCTCCTGGTCGAATCCGAGCGGGTGATGACCTCGCGGTAGCGGTAGCTGTCGTATTCCAGCCCGAGCAGCAGGGTGTGGCGGAACGGGCCGGTGGCGAACTTGCCCGCGAGGTTGACCTGCACGTCGACGTCCGACCAGTTCAGCTCGCGGTGGTCGAGGGTGCGCCGCAGGGTGCGCCCGTCGGGCAGGACCCCCACCGTCTGCACCGCGTCGCCCATGATGGTGCCGCCCAGCACCTGCGTGCCGGCGGTCAGGACCCAGTCCTGATCGAAGCGGTGCTCGACGCGCAGCTGGCCCAGGGCGTTGTCGTTCCGGAACGGGGCGAGGCCGGGCTCGCCGATGTAGCGGGTCCGCGGCACCGCCCGCAGGCTTCCGCGGAACGGCACGATGCCGCGATCGAAGAGGCTGGTGGTGCTGATCAGATCACCCTCGAGGGTGATCGTCGTGTCCGCGCTCGGGCGCCAGGCGATGACCGGCGCGACGTGATAGCGATCGCCGCTCACGAAATCGCGGAAGCTGCCATTGTCCTCCACCGCCCCGGTGACGCGGGCGAGCACCTGACCGTTCGCGTCGAGGGCGCCGGTGGCGTCGAAGGTGCTGCGCTTGGCGTTGAAGCTGCCATATTGCGTGCCGATGGCGAGGGCGCGCTCGGCCAGCGGCTGCTTGGTCACGATGTTGAACGTGCCCCCCGGATCGCCGCGCCCGTACAGGAAGGCGGATGGCCCCTTGAGGACCTCGATGCGCTCGATCGCCACGATGTCGGGCGAGTTGGGGTAGCCGCGGTTGATCGGAAAGCCGTTGCGATAATACTCGCCCGTGGACAGGCCCCGGATGGTGAACTCGGTGAGGCCGAGGCCGGCGAAATTGTTGGCCCGGCCGACGCCGGCGAGATCGAGGGCCGTGTCGATCCGGGTGGCGGCCGCGTCCTCGAGGGCCTGGGCGGGGACGACCACCACGGTCTGCGGGGTCTCGCGCAGGGGCGTGTCGGTCCGGGTTGCGCTGACGCTGCTACGGGCGAGATAGCCCTCCGTCGCCCGGCGCGCGCCGCCGCCCTGGCCCGCCACCGAGAGTTCGTCCAGCTGCACCGCCTGGGCGGGCTCCGAGACCGGTTGCGCGGCGGCGCCGGTCGGCCCGAGGCCGACGACCGAGGCGAGCGATGTCGCCGCGAGGGCCGCCATGGAGGCGAGACGGCCCCCCTGGGATGTCTTGACGCTACGGAAGGGTGCCACGGACGCAGACCAGTCGGGATCGGAGGCTGCGCGTTACAAGGCGGAAACATTCCGCGTCAATCTCGCCGAAGATCGATCCTGGGGACTGTGTTTGTCCTCGTTCCAGTCTGTCTCCGGCGGTGTTTGGATCGTCTCTAAAAGATGGCGATCCCGGAGGCTCTTGTTGCGGTCAAGTCACACGGGTTACGCTCGATCCTCCCGGTCGGCGCTGACTGCTTCCGGGCACGGCGATCGCGTATGCCGATCCCCGTCCTCCACGCGGTCGCGCGGCGTTCTCGTCAAGGTCGCGCCGGCGGGTCCGGACCCGAAGGGCCGCGCTCGCCGTCGCTAAGCGACCGCGTGATCGGCCGGACGCCGTATCGCCGGCCCCTACCCCACCAGCGACACCGTTCCGCTGCCGTGCCGCTCGATGCGGCCGTCGAGTTCGAGTTCGAGCAGGGTCGTCTGCACCACCCGGACGCTGAGCCCCGCCGCCCGCGCGAGTTCGTCGGTGGCGATGGGGGTCGGGCTCAGCAGGGCGACGAGGCGGGCGCGGTCGTCGGCCGGCTCCGGGGGCTCGGCGGTCTCGGCGGGGATGGGGCCGTTCTCCATGTCGAGCTCGTCCCAGAAGATCGGCGCGTCGGCCAGATCCGGCCGGTGGAGGGCGAGCGGGCCGCCCTGCGCGAAATCCCCCCGCTCCAGCAGCGGCGCGATGGCCTCGACCACGTGGGCCACCTCCGCCACCAGGGTGGCGCCCTGGCGGATCAGGTCGTTGGTGCCCTCCGCGCGCGGGTCGAGGGGCGAGCCCGGCACCGCGAAGACCTCCCGCCCCTGCTCCAGGGCGAAGCGCGCGGTGATCAGCGAGCCCGAGCGGCGGGCGGCCTCCACCACGACGGTGCCGTAGGACAGGCCGGAGATGATGCGGTTGCGCCGGGGAAAGTCGCGCCCGCGCGGCTCCCAGCCCATGGGCATCTCGGCGAGCACCGCGCCCCCCGCCTCCAGGATCGCGTCGACCAGGGGCGCATGGTTGGCCGGATAGATCCGGTCGTGGCCCCCGGCGAGCACGGCGGCGGTGCCGGCGCCGAGGGCGGCCCTGTGGGCGCGGGCATCGATGCCGCGGGCGAGCCCCGAGACCACCACGAAACCGGCCTCGCCGAGGCCGTGCGCCAGCCGCTCGGTGATGGCGAGCCCGGCGGCCGAGGCGTTGCGCGAGCCCACCAGCGCGATGCAGGGCCGGGCGAGCAGGGCGGGATCGCCCCGCAGGCACAGGAGCGGCGGCGCCGCATCGGCCGCCTGGAGCAATTTGGGGTAGGCCGCCTCGCCCAGGGCGACGAAGCGCCCCCCGAGCCGGGCGGCGGCCGCGATCTCGGCCTCGGCCTCCCCCCGGCTCGGCGGGACCACGCGCTTGCCGCCGCGCCCGGTGAGGCTCGGCAGGGCCTCGAGGGCCGCCCCGGCGCCGCCGAAGCGGTTGATCAGGGTGCGGAAGGTGCGCGGGCCGATGCCGTCCGCGCGGATCAGGCGCAGCCAGTCGCGGCGCTGGGCGTCGGTGAGCTGCATCGCCCTCCCCCTCCGTCGAGGTCGGGCCGGTGCGTCAGCCCTTCTGACCGATGCGCCCCTCGGTGCCGTCGATCAGCCGGCGGATGTTGGGCGCGTGCTTCCACCATAACAGGGCGGCGAGCCCGAGGAAGAGGGCTGCAACCCCCGGCTGTCCCAGCGCCCACAGGACCAGGGGGGTGGCGGCCGAGGCCGCCAGCGCCGCCAGGGACGAGTATTTCAGGGTGAAGGCGAGGCCGAGCCAGATCGCCGCGAAGGCCAGGAGCCCCAGCGGACTCAGCGCCAGGAGCACGCCCAGGAAGGTCGCCACCCCCTTGCCGCCCTTGAAGCCGAGCCAGACCGGGAAGAGATGGCCGAGGAAGGCGCCGAGCCCGGCGGCGAGCGCCGCCTCCGGGCCGAACAGCCGCCCGGCGATCAGCACCGCGACGGTGCCCTTCAGGGCGTCGCCCAGCAGGGTGGCGGCGGCCAGCCCCTTGCGGCCGGTGCGCAGCACGTTGGTGGCGCCGATATTGCCCGAGCCGATGGATCGCACGTCGCCGAGGCCGGCGAACCGGGTGATGATCACCCCGAACGGGATCGTGCCGAGGAGGTAGCCGCCGGCCAGCGACGCCAGCAGGATGGGCCACGCCACGTGGTCGAACCCGGTCACGCGGCGGCCCGTTCGGTGGCGGGGCCGCCGAACACGATGCGGCCGCCGACCCAGGTGGTGAGCGCCGCGCCCTGTAGACGCGCTTCGTCGAAGGGCGAGTTCTTGGAGCGCGACTTCAGGATCCGCTTGTCGAGCACGTAGGGCAGGTCCGGGTCGATCAGCACGAGGTCGGCGGGCGCGCCGGGGACGAGGCGCCCGGAGGCGCGGCCGAGGATGCGGGCCGGATGGGTGGTCAGCGCCGCGAGCAGGCGCGGCAGGGCGATGTCGCCGGTATGGACGAGGCGCAGGGCCGCGCCCAGCAGGGTCTCGATGCCGAGCGCCCCGTCGGCGGCCTCGGCGAAGGGCAGGCGCTTGGTCTCCACGTCCTGCGGGTTGTGGTCGGACACCACCACGTCGATCACCCCCTCGTCGAGGGCGGCCACCAGGGCGAGGCGGTCGGTCTCGTGCCGCAGCGGCGGCGAGAGCCGGCAGAAGGTGCGGTAATGGCCGATATCGCCCTCGTTGAGCACGAGGTTGTTCACCGAGGCGCCGCAGGTGACGGGGAGCCCGTCCTCCTTGGCCCGGCGCACGATCGCGACGGAATCGGCGCAGGAGATCATCGCCGCGTGGTAGCGGGCGCCGGTGAGGCGCGCGAGGCGGATGTCGCGCTCCAGCATCACCGTCTCGGCCTCGCGGGGGATGCCGAGCAGGCCGAGGCGCGAGGCCATCTCGCCCTCGTTCATCACCCCGTCGCCGACGAGATCGGGCTCCTCCACGTGCTGCATCAGCAGCGCGCCGAAATCCCGCGCATAGGTCATGGCCCGGCGCATCACCTGGGCGTTGGTCACGGCCTTGAGCCCGTCGGTGAAGGCCACCGCCCCGGCCTCCTGCAACAGGCCGAACTCGGTCATCTCGTGCCCGAGCAACCCCTTGGTGATGGCGGCGGCGGGCAGGACG
>JAKONB010000556.1 GCA_022702195.1 Beijerinckiaceae bacterium
CGCCGGTCCGAGGGGCGCCAGCTCGCCGACATCGTCACCGCGCAGGTCGACCGGATCGCCGAACTGACCCGAGCCGCCGACGACAACCCGGCGCGCAGGCCCGAGGCGGTGCGCGCCCGGCTGGCAGCCTCGATCGCGGCGTTGGGCGACACGAAGCTCGACCCGGACCGCCTGCACCAGGAGGCGATGCTGCTGGCCGGCAAGGCGGACGTGCGCGAGGAGCTGGACCGGCTGCACGCCCACGTCGCCAGCGCCCAGGAGCTGCTGGCCGCCGGCGGCGCGATCGGCCGGCGCCTCGATTTCCTGGCCCAGGAGTTCGGCCGCGAGGCCAACACCCTGTGCGCCAAGGCCAACGACATCAGCCTGTCGCGGATCGGACTCGACTTGAAGGCCGTGGTGGAGCAATTCCGCGAACAGGTTCAGAACGTCGAATAGGACACCCTCCGATGCAGGCGCAGGCCGCTTCCATTCCGCGCCGCGGGTTCATCCTCATCCTGTCCTCGCCCTCGGGGGCGGGCAAGACCACGCTGACGCGCAACGTCGCCTCCGATCCGAAATGGGAGCTCGACCTCTCGATCTCGGTGACGACGCGCCAGCGCCGTCCGTCGGAGATCGACGGCAAGCACTACAATTTCATCGACCGCGAGACCTTCGACGGCTACCGCGCCAGCGAGAACCTGCTCGAATGGGCCGAGGTCCACGGCAATTTCTACGGCACCCCACGCCGCCCGGTGGAGAAGGTGCTCGGCGCCGGCCGGGACATGATCTTCGACATCGACTACCAGGGCACCCGCCAGGTGCGGGCCAAGCTCGCCGAGGACGTGGTGACGGTGTTCATCCTGCCGCCGAGCCTGGCCGAGTTGCGCCACCGTCTGGAGCGGCGGGCCGAGGATTCCCCCGACACCATCGAGAAGCGCCTCGCCAATGCCCGCGTCGAGATCCAGCGCTGGAGCGAGTACGATTACGTGATCGTCAACGACGATCTCGACGAGGCCTTCCACGCACTGAAGAGCATCGTCGTCGCCGAGCGCCTGAAGCGCACCCGCCGCACCGGCCTCACCGATTTCGTGGACGGCCTGCTGGCCGAGCCGGACATGATCTGACGGTTTTTCGCCGCAGGCCGCCGGGTTTGCGCGAACCGGGCGGAACGCTCGGCCTGTCCTGGGGTTGCCCGCCGAACCTCGAAGCAGGGCGGCCCGACCATGACCCTCGACCCTCGCGCACGCACGACGACCCGAGCCGCCCATGCGTGAGCGCCAGTGCGACGTCGCGGTGATCGGCGCCGGCACCGCCGGCCTCGCCGCCTTCCGAGCCGCCCGGGCGGCGGGGGCCGAAGCGGTGCTGATCGAGGCCGGACTGGGCGGGACCACCTGCGCCCGCGTCGGCTGCATGCCCTCCAAGCTGCTGATCACCGCCGCCGAAGCCGCCCACGACGCGCGCGAGGCCGGGCGCTTCGGCATCCGGGTGGAGGGCGTCACGGTGGATGGGCCGGCGGTGCTGGCCCGGGTCCGGGCCGAGCGCGACCGGTTCGTCGCCGGGGTGTGCGACGGCTTGGCCGAAGAGCCGGACGACCTACGGCTCCACGGGCGGGCGCGGTTCGCCGATCCGACCACCCTGCTCATCGAAGACCACACGCGCCTGCGCTTCCGCGCGGCGGTTCTCGCCACCGGATCGAGCCCCATCGTGCCCGCGCCGCTGCGAGGGCTCGGCGCGGCGGTCCTCACCACCGACACCCTGTTCGAGATCGCCGACCTGCCCCGAGACCTCGCCGTGCTGGGCGGCGGCGCGGTGGGCCTGGAGATCGCGCAGGCGATGGCCCGCCTCGGCGTCGCCGTCACCCTGATCGATACCGGGGACAGCCTCGCGGGCATCGCTGATCCCGACCTGACGGAGCAGGCGAACGCGATTTTCGGTGCCGAGATGGTGCTGCGTCTCGGCTGCGAGGTCGAGCGGGCCGAGGCGGCCGGCGACGGCATCCGCCTGACCTGGCGCAAGCCCGACGGCGCCACGGAGACCCAGGATTTCCACCGGGTTCTGGCTGCCGTGGGACGGAGCCCCAACCTCGCCGATCTCGGCCTCGACCGGGCCGGGATCGCGCAGGACGAGGACGGGCTGCCGCGGTTCGACCCGGGGAGCCTCCTCTGCGCGGGCGGCCCGGTCTTCATCGCCGGGGATGCCAATGCCGCGCGGCCGGTCCTGCACGAGGCGGCGCGCCAGGGCGGGATCGCCGGCCGCAACGCCGCCGCGCGGGTGGCCTCGCGCCCCCTGGAATCGCCCGCGCCCTGGACCGACCTCGCGATGGTCTTCACCCATCCGCAGGTGGCGCGCGTGGGCGATCCCGGCGCGGCGGAGGCTCTGCTCACCGGCACCACAGACCTGTCCGACCAGGGGCGCGCCCGGATCATGGGCCGCAACGCCGGGGCGATCCGCCTCCGCGCGGCGCGGGACGGCACGCTGCTCGGCGCCGAAATGATCGGCCCCGCCGTGGAGCACCTCGCCCATCTCCTGGCCTTCGCGATCCAGGACGGACATACGGCCGCGACCCTCCTCGACCGCCCGTTCTACCACCCGACGGTGGAGGAGGGGTTCAAGACCGCGCTCCGGCACCTCGTCACAGCCTGCAACGCCCGTTGCAGACCGGAATGAGTACGCCGCCGGCGATCCGGCCCCTGGATCAGACGCTTATGCCGTGCCGGTCCAGCAGGCGCTCGGCGCTGTCGTTCCAGACCTCCATGGTGACGATCTTGCCGTCGCGGACCGTGAAGCGGTCGACGTAGCGGTTGCCCTCGAACGGGGTGCCGTCCGGCCATGCGCCGTAGAGGGTGCCGAGGCTGTAGACGGTGGTGACGCCGTCCCCCGGCACCACGTCGAGGCGCTCCATCCGCTTCTTCACCCAGGCATAGCGCCCGGCATTGAAGGCGGTCACCTCGCGCGGATGGGTGAAGGCCCGCGCGCCCGTGAAGGTGATGGGGACGTCCGGCGCCATGTAGCTGGCCGCGAGCTCGGGGTCGGGCACCATCGAGGCTTCGAGATAGGCGGTCACGATCCGCGCATCGCGCGCGGTGGCATCGTCGGGGTTCGTCATCGGTCCGGTCTCCGGGGCGGCGTGTCGGTCGCACGGTAAGCACGATCCGGACCCGTCGCACCCCCGTGGGAGCCGCCGCAGCGATGCGCGATCAAGTGGCCCGGCCGCCCGGGTCCGGCCACCTGGCGCTCAGGCGCTGCGGGCGGCGCCGAGCTCGATATCGTGCACGAAGCGGGCGGTGACATCCGACAGGAGATCGACCTGCTCGCGCACCGACCGGGTCGAGGACTGGACCGCATCGGCCACCCCATGGGTGGTTCCCAAGGCCTGCGTGACGGCCGCGACCTGCTCGGTCGCGGCGCGCGCATCGGCCACGGCGGCACCGACGCCGAGATCCATCTCCCGCGTCGCCTCACGCTGGCGCGCGATGGCATCGGCCATGGCGCCCGTGGTGCGCTCGACGTCGCCGATCCGGGTGGCGAAACCGCGCATGAAATCCACCGACTGCCCGGCCGCCGCCTGGACGTCGCGGATCTGCGCGGCGATTTCCTCCGTGGAGCGCGCCGTCTGGGCGGCGAGCGACTTCACCTCGGTGGCGACCACCGCGA
>JAKONB010000557.1 GCA_022702195.1 Beijerinckiaceae bacterium
CATGGGGGTCGCCGACCGAGAACAGGGCGCCCGGTACCGCAACCGGATAATACATCGTCGCGCCCTTGCCGATGCGCCAATTGTCGATGTTGCCGCCGGTGTAGCTCGGCGGAATCGAGTTCACCATCTCGGCCTCGGCGGGCGCGAGTCCCATGGTGCCGAAATGCGGGCGGATCGGGACACGGATGCCCTTGAGCACGTCGAAGGTGCGCGTCGTCCGGGTGTGGTCGACGGGGATGCCCGGATAGTCGATCGTCGGGTGCGGCACCCCGTTCGGGTCGGTGACGCCGGGCCAGGGGAAGCTGTAGACGGCCTTGGCCCAGTCGCGCCCGCCGCTGGCATCGACCTCGTAGATGGTGATGACCTCGCGCTTCTTGCCCTCCAGCATGTCGCCGTAATGGTAGCCCCACCAGGCGGCGGCGTTGCTGCCGAAGGTCGAGCCCTTGAACTTGGGGTTGGCGGAGGGACGGGGTGCCACGTCGAGGATGCGCACCTCGAGCACGTCGCCGGGTTCGGCGCCCCGGATCGCCACCGGGCCGGTGCAGATGTGGACGCCGAGGCCGCCGCCCGGCCCGAGCTTGGCATCCTCCGGGCCGGCGCCGCGCCGGGCGACGCCCTTGCGCTCCTTCGTCCAGAGGAAGACGCTCTCGGCCCCCGGATCACCCGTCACCATGCGCTCGGCATCGTCGTTGGCGTGGTGGGTGAGCGTCTCGATGGTGACGTAGTCGCCGGATGCGATCTCGACCTGCGGTTTCAGACTCCTGCTGAAGTAGCCCCAATGCACGGTCTCGGCCGTGGCGGGGAGGTGGTAATGGGCGGATTGCCTCACGGCCTTGCTGGCCTCGGCCAGGGCCGGGCTCACGAGGGACAGGCCGCCGGCCGCCAGGGCGGCGGCGCCCCCGGAGGCCACGAACCCGCTCTTGAGGAAGGCCCGCCGCTCGGGCTGCATGTCACGCTGGTACCGGAGGCGATGCTCCGCGAAGGCAGCGCAGGTCGGATCGTCGCCGAGGCACATTTCGTCTCTCCGGTGGGAAGCGTCGAGAGTCGTGTACGCAAGCCAGCGGCCAAGCCCGAAGCGTCAGTGATGCCCGGCCATGTGCCGGCCGATGGCCCCGGCTTCGGCCTCCGACGCCGGGGTCTCGTAGACCAAACGGCCCTCCGACATCACCAGGATGCGGTCGGACAATTCCAGGATCTCGTCGAGATCCTCGCTGATCAGCAGCACCGCCGCCCCCGTATTGCGCGCGGCCACGATCCGGTTGCGGATCTCGGACACCGCCGCGAAGTCGAGGCCGAAGCAGGGATTGACGACGATCAGGAGATCGACCGGATCGGTGAGTTCGCGCGCGAGCACCGCCCGCTGGACGTTGCCACCCGACAGGGTCGCGATCGGGGCCTCGGACGAGGCGGTCTTGACCTTGAACCGGGCGATCAGGTCCTTGCCGCGCCGCGCCATGGCGGCTTTGTCGAGCCACAGGGTCGGGCGCCCGCCGGGATCGTCCCCGCGCCGGTCGAAGGCGCGGAAGGCGAGGTTCTCGACGACCGACATGCGCGGGGCGCAGGCGTTGCGCAGGGGCTCCTCCGGGATGAAGCGGACCTTTCGCGAGCGGCTCTCGGCACGGGTACCGGAATACGGCGCCCCGGCCACGATCACCCGGCCGCCGGTGGCGCGGATCTGGCCGCCGAGGACGTCGGCGAGTTCCTTCTGGCCGTTGCCGGAAACGCCCGCGATGCCGACGATTTCCCGGGCGCGCACGCGCAGATCCTCAATGGCGATGTGGCGCAGGCCGGACGGGTCGGTGGCGGTGACGCCCGCGACGCGCAGGATCTCGCGGGACGGGTCCGGCGCGCCGATCCGGGCGGCGAGGCTCCGGACGGTCCGCTCGCCGATCATCAGGGCCGCCATGTCGTCGCGCGAGAGCGTCCCGACGGCGCCGCCGCCGACGAGCCGGCCCCGGCGCAGGACGCTCAAGGAGCGGGCGAAGGTCTCGACCTCGCGGAATTTGTGGCTGATCATCAGCACGGTGAGCGCGCCGCGATCGGTCATGGCGCGAAGCAAGCCCAGCACCTCCTCCGCCTCGTCCGGCGTCAGCACCGAGGTCGGCTCGTCGAGGATCAGGAAGCGGGCCTTCAGGTAGAGCTGCTTGACGATTTCGAGCTTCTGCTTCTCCCCCGCCGCCAACTCCGCCACGGGCCGGTCGAGATTCAGCCGGAACGGCATCCGCGCCATGAAATCCGAGAGCGCGGCGCGTTCGGAGCGCCAGTCGATGATCGCTGGTGCGTCGGCGCGGCTGATGACGAGGTTCTCGGCGCCGGTGAGCGAGGGCACGAGGGTGAAGTGCTGGTAGACCATGCCGAGGCCGCGCGCCTGCGCGCCCTTCGGGTTGGTGATCTCGGCCTCGCGCCCGTCGACCAGGACGGCCCCCGCGGTCGGGGCGTAGAACCCCATCACGCACTTGACCAGGGTCGACTTGCCGGCCCCGTTCTCACCGAGCAGGGCGTGGAAGCCGCCGCGCTCGATCTTCATCGACACGTCGTCGAGGGCCGCGAAGGCGCCGAAGCGCTTCGTCATCCCGATGGTTTCGATGCCGATGGCCGTGGCCGAGGGAAAAGCTGCGGCCGGAGGAAGCGTCGCGTCCACGAGGGTCACCCCATCGC
>JAKONB010000569.1 GCA_022702195.1 Beijerinckiaceae bacterium
CGCCGCTGATCGTGACGATGTCGGGGACTCCGAAGGATCCGGTGCAGCGCCTGCGCGCGCCGGTCAATTCCACCCTGATCGTGCGCATCGCCGGCCATGGCGAGGCGAGCCTGACGCCCGGGGCCGGGCTCAAGGCGCTGCCCGGCAAGCCGCCGCATCCCGACCTGCGCGAGGACCGTTTCCAGATCACCGGGGGCACCGCCGACCTCACCGTCGCCACCGCCGGGGCACCCGCGCAGCACCTCGTGATCGCGGTGATTCCCGACACGCCGCCGGAGGTGCGCCGCACCGGCCCCCTCGAGGTCAACGCGCGCGGGACCTTCAACCTGACCTATCGGGCCAAGGACGATTACGGCATCGCCTCGGCGGAGGGGGTGGTCGAGCCGTTGGCCGGCAGCCGCGCCCTGGTGCCGCCGCCGCGCATCGCCCTGGCCCTGCCGGCCGATGCCGGCGGCGAGACCGACACCAAGACCCTCGTGGATCTCACCGACAATCCGTGGTCCGGCGCGCGGGTGCGCCTCACCCTGGTGGTGAAGGACGAGGCCGGCCAGGAGGGGCGCAGCCCCACCGACGAGATCGTGCTGCCGGCCCGCCTCTTCACCCAGCCCCTGGCCCGGGCGCTGGCGGAGGAGCGCCGCCGCCTGATCACCGCCCCGGACGAGAGCCGCGGCCGGGTCCAGACCGCCCTCGACGCGCTACTGATCGCCCCCGATCGCTTCACGCCGCAGCCCAGCGTCTTCCTCGGCCTGAAGACCGCCGCGCGCCGCCTGCGGGCGGCCCATAACGACGAGGCGCTGATGGGGGTGGCCGACCTCCTCTGGGAGATGGCCCTCAAGATCGAGGACGGCGACCTCTCGGATGCCGAGAAGAGCCTGCGGGCGGCCCAGGACAACCTGAAGCAGGCCATCGAGCGGGGCGCCCCCGACGAGGAGATCAAGAAGCTCACCGAGGACCTGAAGCAGGCCCTCGACAGTTTCATGAAGAACATGGCCGAGCGCCAACAGAAGCAGCGCAAGTCTCCGGACGGGAAGGCCCAGCCCAACCAGGGGGGCAAGACCGTGACCCCCGACGATCTCAACAAGATGCTCAAGGACATGGCCGACGCGATGAAGCGCGGCGATACGGCGGAGGCCCAGCGCCTGCTCGACCAGCTCCGCGAGATTCTCGAGAATCTCCAGACCGCCGAGCCGGGCTCGAAATCGGACCCGAATGCCCGCGAGATGAGCCAGCAGGCCGAGGAACTCGACAAGCTGACCCGCGAGCAGCAGGGCCTACGCGACGAGACCTTCAAGGACGGCCAGCAGAAGCAGGGCCAATCCCCGCGCGGCCAGCGTCCGCAGCGGGGCCAGCAGGGGCAGCCCCAGGGCGGCCAGAAGGGACCGCCGGGCCAACAGGGCCAGGGGCAGGAGGGCCAGGGCCAACAGGGCCAAGGCCAGCCGGGTCAGGGACAAGAGGGCCAGCAGGGGCAGGGACAGAAGGGCCAGGGACCGGGCGAGCGCCAGCAGGCCCTGCGCGAGCGGCTGCGTGATCTCCAGAACCGCATGAAGGAGCAGGGCATGCAGGGCGAGGAGGGGCTGTCGGAGGCCGAGGAGGCGATGCGCGAGGCCGAGGGCGCCCTCGGCCAGGGCCAGGAAGGCGACGCGGTGGAGGCGCAGGGCCGCGCCCTCGACGGCCTGCGCAAGGGCGCCGAGGGCATGCAGAAGCAGATGCAGGACATGGCCGAAGGCGAGGGCCAGGGCGAGCAGGAGGGCGGCCAGAACCCGAGCCAGCAGGGCCAGGCCGGCAAGGGCGAGGACGATCCGCTCGGCCGCCCGACCAAGGGCCGCGACGCGTCGAACGGCCAGGCGCGGGTGCCGAACGCGGATGAATCGGCGGTTCAGCGCACCCGCCGGATCATGGAGGAACTGCGGCGCAAGCTCGGTGACCCGAGTCGCCCCCGCGAGGAACTCGACTATTTCGAGCGCCTGCTCCGCCGGAATTGATAGGCCGGCCCCTGGGGCGGCCGCCCGGCCGCGCCCATATGGGGACCCAGACGTTTTGCGAGATACGAACCCGTGATGTCCACCAACACCCTCGTCCTGGTCGCCTGCCTCGCGGTGGCGGTCGTGCTGTTCCTCGGCCTCATCAACATGACGCGGGGCGGCAGCGCCAACCTCTCCCAGAAATTGATGCGGTTGCGCGTCCTGCTGCAGTTCGTCGCCATCATCGTCATCATGGGTGTGGTGTGGTGGCGCTCCGCGTGACGCTGACGGTCCGGTGTGGCGGCCAGGTCTCACCGGCGATCTATCGGCGGTGGGGAGGACGAATACCGACTTCGTCGCCTGACGCGACGGTTTCGAGCCGTGCTAAACGAGGCCGGTTCAACCGGACCCGTCATCGATGCATGCGATCCCCAGCCGTTGTCTTGCCGCCGCGCTCGCCCTCAGCGCGGCCGCTCCCGTCAACGCCGCGGATCTGCGCACGCCGATCCCCGCCGCCTATGCGAGCCCGGTCCAGCCCCTGAGCTTCGTCTCGGAGATCCGCATCGGCGGATCGGTGCAGGATCCCGGCAGCGCCGAGGGCAAGGCGCCCGGATTCAGCACCGCGAACGTCAACGGCGAGATCCTGTTCGCCAAGCCCGCCATCAGCGCGGATCCGTTCTGGCAGGCCTTCGTGCCGCGTCCCACCGTGGGCGGCAGCTACAACACCGGCGGCCGCACCAGCTACGCCTATCTGGGCGCGACCTGGTCGGTGGACCTCTTCCCCGAGACGTTCGGTCGCCGCGTCTTCCTCGACGGCTTCTTCGGCGGGGCGGCCCATAACGGCTATACCGGCCCGAAGGCGACGACGCCCTACGGCTTCAACACGCTCGGCTGCTCGCCGCTGTTCCGCGAGGCCGCCGCCCTGGGCTTCCGCATCTCCGAGCATTGGAGCATCATGGCCACCATCGAGCACATGTCGAATGCCGGCCTGTGCGCGAACAACCGGGGCCTGACCAATTACGGTGGCAAGCTCGGCTACACTTTCTGATCTGACGCTTCCCGAACGGATATCGCCTTGGTCACGCTCAACCGCATCTACACACGCACCGGCGACAAGGGCTCGACGGCGCTGGCGAGCGGCGAGCGGCGATCCAAGGCCGATCTGCGGATCGAGACCTACGGCACGGTGGACGAGACCAATGCCTGCGTCGGGCTCGCCCGGCTCCAGGCCGAGCCGGCCCTCGACGCCATGCAGGGCATGATCCAGAACGACCTGTTCGATCTCGGCGCCGATCTGGCGACCCCCGAGACCGCCGAGCCGCCGAAATACGAGCCCCTGCGGATCGTCGCCGCGCAGGTGAAGCGCCTCGAGGCGGATATCGACACCCTCAACGCCGCGCTGTCGCCGCTGAAATCCTTCGTGCTGCCGGGCGGCTCGCCGGCCTCCGCCGCCCTTCATCTGGCCCGGACGGTGTGCCGGCGGGCGGAGCGCCTCGCCGTGGCCCTGGCCGCCACGGAGGGCGAGGTCGTCTCGCCCGAAGCGCTGCAATATCTCAACCGCCTCTCGGACTTCCTCTTCGTCGCCAGCCGGACCGCCAATGCGGACGGCGCCGCCGACGTGCTCTGGGTGCCGGGCCAGAATCGCTGAGCCCGAGAACGGGTCGGTCCGCCCCCGCCCGGCCGCGACCGCGCGGCCCCGAGCCGCCCCCGCTCCGCTCCGACGCCGCTGGGGCGATGCGTTGACAAGGCGGAAATGAGGCCGCTACGGTCCGCCGCCTCAAAGACGAGGGTCCCAGTCTCAGCGGGTTCGATCCGGTGAGCCGCCGCGCTGGCCCTCGGCAAAAAAGATCGTCGCGCGGAGGATTGTAGCTGCCATGAAGGTTCTGGTGCCCGTCAAGCGGGTCGTCGACTACAACGTCAAGATCCGCGTCAAGGCCGACGGTTCGGGGGTTGAACTCGCCAACGTCAAGATGTCGATGAACCCCTTCGACGAGATCGCCGTCGAAGAGGCGATCCGTCTCAAGGAGAAGGGCAAGGCGACCGAGATCGTCGCCGTGTCCATCGGCCCGCAGCATGCACAGGAGACGTTGCGCACCGCCCTCGCCATGGGGGCCGACCGGGCGATCCTGGTCAAGACCGACGGTCTGGTGGAGCCGCTGGCGGTGGCCAAGATCCTGAAAGCCATCGTCGAGAAGGAGGCCCCCGGCCTCGTCATCCTCGGCAAGCAGGCCATCGACGACGATTCCAACCAGACCGGT
>JAKONB010000604.1 GCA_022702195.1 Beijerinckiaceae bacterium
CCCCGGGCGCAGGGCGAGGTGCCCCTGCCGGTGGGCTGGCGCCCGGTCCTGCCCAAGGTCTGGACGAGCGATCCGCGGCGTTGCGCGCGAGCCGCGCGTGCTTCAGCCCGTGCCACGGAGCAAGGACGAGATCGCGTCGTCGGACTTCGAACGAACGGTGCCGATCGGTGACCCGGCCCATGAGGCGGGACGAGGCGCGATGCATCGCGGTCCATCTGATGCGGCGCCCCGAATGGCCAGCCGGATCCGGGCGTTCGGATCGGAACGAAACCATCAGCAGATGAAGCCGAGGCCGAGACTGATGTGGCTTGGATGCGCTTACCGATGGCGGGGCCAGCAAGCTAAGGGGCCGAGAAACTGTCTCTAAGGCCTTGATGTCTAATGGTCGGAGCGAGAGGATTCGAACCTCCGACCCCTAGTCCCCCAGACTAGTGCGCTAACCGGGCTGCGCTACGCTCCGACGCCCCAACGGGCTTGTGCCTATTAGCTTTTGCCCTCCGGGCACGCAACCCCTCCCGAGGCCGGAATGGCAGGAAAGCGCAGCGTTTGGCGCGTTTGGGGTCCGAAAATTCCACGGGCTGTTCCGGCATCGTTCCGGTCCAGGTGTGTCGCAACGACAAAAGCGCCCCGCAGACGAAGCCGCGGGGCGCTTGGTGGCTCGGTATGGGAAGAGGATCAGGGCTGCTTGAGCCGTTCGATCCGGAGGCGCGGGGTCGGGTCGTCACGATCGGGATCCGTGATCTCGTCCTCGCTCCCGGATGCGCGGCGTTCGAGGACGAGCCGACGCGCCGGGCCGCTTCCTTGATCAACGAGACGTTGGCCGCCGCCTCGCACCGCAGGCGTGCCTTCCAGCCCTTCTGACGGTTGGGTTCAACGAAATCCGTTCGCCGGGGCGCCGAGGGCGCGTCGGCGGATGACCGCATCGGGTCCAGGGGTGCGAAGGACCCGCCGGTGTCGGACCCGCCGGTGATTGTCCGGCCCCGCCACGGCGTCACCGAGATCCTGTTCATCGGCCGCGAGCCCGGCCCCCCGGTCGCGGCTTCATGCGCGACGTCCGCATGCGTGCGGTCACCATCGAACTGAAGCCCTACGAGGAAGGTGTGTTCGACCGTCGGCGGCGCAACGTCCGCACGAAACGAGCGCCGTCGGGCGATTTCGTCGATGGATGGGTCGACCGGTTCGGCCATCGCAGGGTGGCTCTCTTCCGTCCCGCCCCGGACGCGGCATCACGACAGGAAGCGCGGGCCGCACTCGCCCTCCGGTTTCCCGATACCGAGATCTTTCGGCGGCGGACGCCATCAGCGGTTCGAGGAGACCGGGCGTCAGGGCCGGGCGGTCGGCGATCGAATTTCCCTCACCCATGGCTTGGATGCGCCACCGGCGCGCCAACGGTCCCTATCGAAGGGAGGCGGATGACATCGCTGCTCTGGCGCTTGTCCCGTGTTCTCATCGCGGCTCCTTGAGCCTGCGTTTCGTCAGATGGGTGGGAGGTGCGCGCCTCCCGTCATGCATCATCCCTTGCGTATAATGGCGTTGCCACCCGCGCTTGATCACCTCGGGATCGTTGTCAGTCAACGCTTGGATGAAGACCTCGCGCTGGCGCAACCATTCTGAGTAATCGGCATGGAAATCCGGATCTGCCTCGAGATTCGCAATGGTCGGTTGAATGCCGTCGAGGGTCCCCTGTGGAACAAGGGTGACGAACGCAATCGGATCCCCTTTCGAGAATCGCACGCGACCTGGGCGCGTGAAAATCCAGTTCATCGTGAAGGTGAACGGGAGCCACCCGGTCTCGACGAACCCATCGAGCGGCTGAATTCCATCGACGATGAAGTTTGGGGCGCCGCGAACCCACGTCGCCCATTCGGGATCGGTGCGAAGCAGATGTCCGGTTCGAAAGGTCAGCACCCCGTCGCCGAAATGCGAAGACACGAATCGATCGAGCTTGGAATAACCCTCTACATTGTGAATGACGAGACTTTCCCGCTGCGCCTCGCCGGCCCAACTGGCTTCGAAGGAACAGGGCGCCACCATTTCCCAACCAGAGCAATTGGCGATCGTCATGGGCAGGCACCGGTAGGCACTCCGACCAACCGATCCATCCATCCATGTCCGCTCGGGGCGCCCCGGAATGATCTCGAGCGCGTCCTCCTCGAGCCGATAGATCATCAACTTGGGAAAATCTGGAAATTTGTCAAAAGCCAACGACATCCTCCCAACCTCAAGACCACGTCCCAACGAGCCGCTTAGATTGCCAGCTTGTTATGACAGCGACCCTCGTTATCCAAATAAAAATCCATTTTAATTGATACATTCGCTGAATAATCGTCATATTCGAATATTTTCCTTGAATTACAAGAACATCTGAAAGTCTCGTCGCTGCAGGTGCCCACTCGATTGAGCCGAGCCGCAGGAAAGCGTTCGCCGGGAATGCGCAAGCAGACCACGCACCGACTTTGAACCATCGTCCCGAAAGATGCCGACCGACTCTGGAATGATGTTCGAATCGGAATTCAGCATGTCAAGCTGGGTCCGATGTGCTGCGGTGGGTGCATTGCGCATTCGGGCACCGCGCACGATGCCCTGTGAGTCGTCAATCCGAACCTCGATCATCCGCTTCGCGTGCCTGGTCCACGCCCATCATCCCCGGTAGCCGCAAGGTCAGCCCTGACCGCTCTGGCATCGAGACAAGATTTGACCCTTTCGGGACTTCCCTTGGAACACCCTCATCATGGCAAGATCGACAGCAGCACGACACCGAACATCGTCATCACGGCGCCCCATGCGAGCGTTCTGCCGATTCCGAGGAACGGGTAGAACGCTCTGTATGTCTGTTCCGTGCGCCGCATGGTCTTGCGCAGAACGGGCAGCGACCTCAGCGAAAAACTCGCCGACGCAAATCGAACCACATTTGCTGTGTTCTTACAAAACACAAAAATGTTATTATATTTATTTGTAAATGTCAATCATTAAATGAAGTTGATCGCAAAGGATTTAACA
>JAKONB010000259.1 GCA_022702195.1 Beijerinckiaceae bacterium
ACCGACAAGGTGAACGTCAATGGCGGCGCCATCGCCATCGGCCACCCGATCGGGGCCTCCGGCGCCCGCGTCCTCGTCACCCTGCTGCACGAGCTCAAGCGCCGCGACGCCAAGAAGGGTCTCGCCACCCTGTGCATCGGCGGCGGCATGGGCGTCGCCATGTGCGTCGAGCGCGTCTGATCCAGATCCCTGCGGCGGGGTTCGAGAATTCTTGAAACCCGCCGCAAATTCAAATGTGTCGCGCGGAGCCGGCCCGAGCGGTTAGATCCGGGCGACGACCGTCGGACCACCGAAGATCTCGAACCCAAGCCGTCAAAAAACTCAAAAAAACGGAGGAAACCATGTCTCAGCAACGCGTCGCCCTCGTCACGGGTGGAACGCGCGGCATCGGCGCCGCCATCTCCAAGGGTCTGCTGGCCAAGGGCTACAAGGTCGCCGCCAATTACGGCGGCAACGATGAGGCGGCCAACGCCTTCAAGGCCGAGACCGGCATCCCGGTCTTCAAGTTCGATGTCGGCGATTACGCCGCCTGCGAGGCCGGCATCAAGGCCGTCGAGGCCGAGGTCGGCCCGGTCGACGTGCTGGTCAACAATGCCGGCATCACCCGCGACGGCCTCTTCCACAAGATGAGCTTCGAGAAGTGGCAGGCGGTCATCAAGACGAACCTCGACTCGGCCTTCACCGTCACCCGGCCGGTCATCGAGGGCATGCGCAACCGGGGCTTCGGCCGCATCATCCTGATCTCGTCGATCAACGGTCAGAAGGGTCAGATCGGCCAGGCCAATTACTCGGCCGCCAAGGCCGGCGTGATCGGCTTCGCCAAGGCGCTCGCCCAGGAGAGCGCCTCCAAGGGCATCACCGTCAACGTGATCGCGCCGGGCTACATCGCCACCGACATGGTGATGGCGGTGCCGGAGGACGTGCGCAACAAGATCATCTCGACGATTCCGGTCGGCCGCCTCGGCGAGGCCGAGGAGATCGCCCGCGCGGTGGAATACCTCGCGGCCGAGGATTCGGGCTTCATCACCGGCTCGACCCTGACCATCAACGGCGCGCAGTACATCGCCGGCTGACGTCGCGCGCGGCTCCTCCGGGAGCCGCGCCCCCCCCGCGCCGACATCGCGAGGCGCACCCGCCGAACCGCGCGAGGCGGGCCGGCGCATGACCGGCTTGTGAGGGCGGGTCGTCCTGTTGCCATCCGGCGCGCGCCCGTGGGACGGGAGCCTCCCGCCCACCGGCTCAGACCCCCTCGATGTCTCTCCCGACCCTGCTCGGCTTTTGCGCGATCCTGCTCTGGTCGCAACTCGCCCTCCTGACGGCCCTGTCGGGGGCGGTGCCGCCCTTCCAGCTCGCCGCGATGACCTTCGCGGTCGGGGGCCTCGTCGGGTGCGCCAGCTGGATCGTGCGGCCGCAGGGCGTCCGGACCCTGCGCCAGCCCTGGCCGGTCTGGCTCCTCGGGATCGGCGGCCTGTTCGGCTACCACGCCCTCTACTTCGTGGCCCTGCGCCTCGCCCCGCCGGCGGAGGCCGGGCTGATCAGCTATCTGTGGCCTCTGCTCATCGTGCTCCTGTCGGCCCGGCTGCCCGGCGCGCCCGGCCTGCGTACCGGGCATCTCGGCGGCGCGGCCCTGGGGCTGGCCGGCGTCGCGGCCCTCTTCGCCGGTCGCGGCGGTCTCGACGTCGCCGCCGGGGCGATGCCCGGCGACCTCGCCGCCCTGGCGGCCGCCTTCGTCTGGGCGGGCTATTCGGTGCTGTCGGCCCGGGCCGGCGCCGTGCCGACGGATGCGGTGGCGGGCTTCTGCCTCGCCACCGCCGCCCTCAGCCTCGCCTGCCATCGCGCCGTCGAGACGACGCTCTGGCCCGACGGCGCGGTGCAATGGGGCGCGATCGTCGCGCTGGGCCTCGGGCCGGTGGGCGCCGCCTTCTACCTCTGGGACATCGGGATGAAACGGGGGGACCTGCGCCTCCTCGGGGTGGCGGCCTATGCCGCCCCCATCCTCTCGACCCTGACCCTCGTGGCGGCCGGCCATGCCCGCCCGAGCGCGGGCCTCGGTCTGGCCTGCCTGCTCATCGTCCTCGGCGCCGTGGTGGCGGTGCGGGCCTCGCGGGCTGGACCTGTCAGCGCCGGGGCACCGGGCGCCAGCCCGGGGGCGCCATCTCGAAGCCGTCGAAGCTGAAGGCCGGCGAGACCGTACAGCTCACGAGCGTCCAGGCGCCGAGGCTGGTGGCGGTCTGCCACTGGCCCGCCGGCACCACCCGCTGGGGCTGCTGGCCACGGGCGAGGTCGGGGCCGAGATGGACGGCCTCCGCATCGTGGCCGTTGGGGCTCACCGTCAGCACCAGCGGTGCCCCCGCATGCCAGAGCCAGATCTCGGCCGCGTCCACCCGGTGCCATTCGGACACCTCGCCGACATCGAGCAGGAAGTAGATGGCGCTGCCCACCGAGCGCCCCTCCACCATCCGGGCATCGCGAAAGGTCTCGCGGTAATGGCCGCCCTCCGGGTGCGGCACCAGGCCGAGCCGCGCGATGATCGCGGCGGCCGACAGGTCGGAAATCCCCATCATTCGGAGGTCCCCATCATCTGTCCCTCGCCCCCGCTTGCCGGATCCTCATTGAAGGGCGCCCTCGGGGAGCGCCCCGCGCGGTATCCCGATCCCCGGCGGGGCCTGGGGGGCGGCCTTCGGGCGCTCCTTCGCCCGCGCCGCCTTGGCCGCGGCCTTGGGCGCCCCAGCCTTGGGCGCGGCGGCCTGCACCGCCGGCGCCTCGCCGCAGGCTTGGAAGGCGAGCTGCGCCACCGGCTGGCCGGTCTCCGAGACGATGTTGAGCGTGTCGGGCAGCGGGGTCGCGGTGGAATCCCAGCGGATCGGGCCGCCGCTCGCCCCCTCCAGGGCGGCCGGGCTACCGCCGCGACGCAGGGCGAACAGGTCCGGCCCGTAGGCGGTGGCGGCCTTGCCGCCGATCACCACCTGGAGGACCCGCGTGGTTTCCGGGGTGAGCGGCCGCAACGGATTCTCCACCGTGATCAGGCCGGTGCGGGTGACCCAGACCGCCACGTCCTTGCCGCCCTCGTAGAGGGCGCCCTTGCCCTCGCAGGCCACGGTGAGGCCGGGCAGGTTGGCCGAGAAGGTCGGTGCCGGTGCGGGCGCCGGCGGCTCG
>JAKONB010000016.1 GCA_022702195.1 Beijerinckiaceae bacterium
CACCGGGCGATGGCGCCGTGATTGCCGCCGGTGAGCACGTCGGGGATCGAATGCCCCTCCCAGTCGCGGGGGCGGGTGTAGTGCGGATATTCGAGATGCCCGGTCTCGAAGCTCTCCTCGATTCCGGAGGCGACCTTGCCCATCACGCCGGGCAGCAGGCGCACGCAGGCATCCAGCACCACCAGGGCCGCGATCTCGCCGCCGGACAGAATGTAGTCGCCGATGGAGACCTCCTCCAGGCCGCGCCCGGCGATCACCCGCTCGTCCACGCCCTCGAAGCGGCCGCAGACGATGACGAGGCCCGGCCCCTCGCTGAGGGTCCGTACCCGGGCCTGCGTGAGCGGCCGGCCGCGCGGGCTCATCAGCAGGCGCGGCCGCGGGTCGTCGGCGGGGCAGGCGGCGTCGATGGCGGCGGCGAGCACGTCGCAGCGCAGCACCATCCCGGCGCCGCCCCCCGCCGGGGTGTCGTCAACCGCCCGGTGCCGGCCGATGCCATGCGCGCGGATGTCGCGCGCTTCGAGGGACCAGGTGCCCCGCGCCAGCGCATCGCCCGAGAGGGAGAGGCCGAGCGGTCCCGGAAACATCTCGGGATAGAGGGTGAGAAGGGTGGCGTTCCAGGGCGCGATCGTCATGGCGCTTGATGGCGCGAGCGGGGCCGGCGGGTCAACGCATCGCAGGCACCGGGGGCGCCCCCGTCCGTTGTCAGGGGATGATCCGTCCGATCGCCGCCGCCCTCACCGCGCTCGCCCTCCCGGCCCTGGCCGCCGAACCGCTCGGGCCGCCGGGTGCGCCGGCCACGGCCTTTCCCAGGCCCGACCGCCCGGTGGCCGAGATCGTCGCGCCGCTCTGGGCCTCGGAGGCCCAGCGCGATGCCGTCGACGAGGTCGGACAGGTCGCGCGCCTCATGCGGATCGCGCCGGGGGAGACCGTGGCGGATATCGGCGCGGGCAGCGGCTACTACACAGTGCGCTTGGCGCCCCGGGTGGGACCGGGCGGCCGGGTGCTGGCCGAGGACGTCACGCCACGCTACCTCAAGGATCTCGAGCGGCGGGTCGCCAAGGCACAATTGGCCAACGTCACCGTGGTGGGCGGCGAGGCGCACGATCCCCGCCTGCCGCCTCAGAGCGTCGACGCGGCGGTTCTCGTCCACATGTACCACGAGATCGCCCAGCCCTTCGGTCTGCTCCACAACCTCGCGGCGGCGATGAGGCCGGGCGGCCGCGTCGGGATCGTGGATGCCGACGACGTGCCCTCGCGGCACGGCACGCCGCCGAATCTGCTGCGCTGTGAATTGTCGGCCGCCGGCTATCGCGAGACGGGCTTCTCAGTGCTGGAAGGCGGGGTCGGCTATCTGGCGATCTTCGCGGCGCCCACGGCCGCGGCCCGGCCGGACCCGGCCACGATCCGGGCCTGCCGCGACGAGACCACCCGCTCCGGAGCGCACGGACGCTGATCGCACTCTTCACGTTTCGGTAGGGGCCGGCTCCCTAGAACCGGTTCCTTGCGCGATCGAACGGAGACGTGGCGTGATCCTAGGGTACTGGCTCGACCAACCGGTCTGGCTGATCTTCACGTCCCTGGCGGGGATCTTCGGCAGCGCGACGCTGGTGTTCTGCCTGCTCGCGACCCTGCGCCTCACCCGGCCGCTGCTGCTGCGCCTCGGCACCGGTATCGTCCCCACCTATTTCACCGCGATCTCGGTCCTCCTGGCGCTTCTGACCGGCTTCGTCGCCAACGATGCCTGGGAGCGGCAGCGTCAGGCGGCGCGGGTGGTGAATGTCGAGCGCTCGAGCCTGATGGCGGTCCACGATCTCAGCCTCGCCACGGCCTCGGACATGGCGGATATTCGCGACGCCCTCGTGGGTTACGCGAGCGCGCTGATCGACGACGAGTGGCCGAAGATGACCGATGGCCGCTCGTCCGCGCAGGCCGGAGCGGCGCTCGGGCGGCTGATGCAGGCCGCGGCGATGCCCCGGCACGGCATGGAGGCCGGCCACGCGGCCCATACGGCCTTGCTCGACGCGGTGATGAACCTGCGGACCGCGCGCGGTGACCGTCTGTCCCTCAGCGACGCGCAGGGCGATCAGTCCAAGTGGCTGACGCTGATGATCCTGGCCGGGCTCACCCTCGCGGCGATCGGCCTCGTCCATCTGGAGCGGCCCTGGGCCCTGGCGGCGACGCTGGTGATGTTCTCGGTCGCCATGGTGACGACGTTGGGAGTGATCGCCCTGCACGAGCGCCCGTTCGACGGCCCCCTGGCGATCGGGCCGGGGCCGATCCAGGCGGCGCGCCTCGTGATGGTGGAGGGCCGGCCACGATCGCCCAAGGGTCTGGACGGCGCCGAGGCGGCCTCGCCGTAGCGGGCGACCGGAGGAGGGTCGGTGTCTCTCACAGAACGCCCGCTGCGCCGTCCGGCTTCCCGCGGGAAACGGCGGTGATCGGGAGTTCCGAGAGGCCCTCTCAGGTCGGCTCGTCCGCGGGGCGCGGCCCGGCGGGCGCGAACAGGTCCTCGGGCGGATCGACGATGATCCGGCCGCCGGCCACGTCGAGCTCCGGCACGAAGATCTTGGTGAAGGGCAGGAGCGCGGTGGGGCCGCCCAGGGCCGGCTTGATCTCGATGAGGTCGCCGCCGCCGTAATTCGGCACGTCGGTCACGGTGCCGATGCGGTTGCCCTCGGTGTCGACCACGTCTAGGCCGACGAGATCGGCAGTGAAGAACTCGTCCTCGTCCGCCACCGTGCCCAGGCGCTCGCGCGGCAGGTAGAGCGCCACCCGGTTCAGGGCCTCCGCGCCGTTCCGGTCGGCCACGCCCTTGACGCGCACCACCAACAGGTCGGGGGAGGCTCCGCCGGCCTGACGGATGTCGGTGAATTCGATGCGCCGCCCGTCGGCGGCGATCAGCGCCCCGTAGGTCCCGATGGCCTGCGGATCGCCGGTATAGGATTTCAGGCGAATCTCGCCGTTCAACCCGTGCGCGCGACCGAACTCGCCCATGCGGACGAGACTCGGATCGGTGTCGGGCAGGGGCGCATCGGCCGCCGGACCCGGCCTGCGGGCCGAGGTCGCGGCACGCTCGCCGATGCGTCCGGGTCGGGCGCGACGGCCGCCATCGCCGGGAGCGGACGATCCGTGGGGGGACGTGCCTCCGGGACGGCGGGCCATCGCGGTTCGTCCTTACGCCGCGGCGTCTTCGGCCGGGGCGGCGGCCTTCTCGGCGCGCTTGGCGGCGCGCTCCTTGGCCTTCTCGCCCGGCTCGGCCTTCTGCGGGTTGTTGCGCACAGGGCGCTTGGCGAGGCCGGCGGCGTCGAGGAAGCGCAGGACGCGGTCGGTGGGCTGGGCGCCCTTGGCGAGCCAGGCCTGGATCTTGTCGGCCTCGAGCACGATGCGGGCCGGATCGTCCTTGGC
>JAKONB010000017.1 GCA_022702195.1 Beijerinckiaceae bacterium
TGGCCAAGACCGTGTTCGCCCCCGATCCGGCCGAGGTGAACTTCGCCTCCCGCATCGTCGAGGCGATGCCCGACGGCACCGGCGCGGTGATGATCGACGGCAAGATGCAGGACGACGCCACCTGGAAACAGGCCAAGGTCATCGTCGACCTGGCCAAGCTCGTCGCCGAGAAGGATCCGGAACTGGCCAAGACCTACGGTTTGAAGTGAGGGTCCATCGACGGGCCTGACGCCGGGAAGCCCGTTGTCGTCGAGGACCCCGTGGGGCCGATGACAACGGGACCGGGCCATCTTATTTTGTCCCTCATGAGTGAATCGACCATGAGAACCGCGAAATTCGGCCTGGGCGCCGTCGTGCGACACCGGATCTATCCCTTCCGCGGCGTCGTGTTCGACGTCGACCCGGTCTTCGACAACACCGAGGAATGGTGGCTGGCGATTCCCGAGGAGGTGCGGCCGCGCAAGGACCAGCCATTCTACCACCTCCTCGCCGAGAACGCGGAGAGCGAATACGTCGCCTACGTGTCCGAGCAGAACCTCGTGCCCGACACGTCCGGCGAGGCCCTGCGCCATGCCGGCATCGCCGAGGTGTTCGATCGCGACGACAAGGGCGGCTACCGGATCCGCAGCGTGGCCCACGCGAACTGACCGCGCCTCCACGCGGCCAACAAGAAAGGCCGGGCGCATCGCGCCCGGCCTTCTTCGTTCCGTGCCGGCCGCACCGCGGCCGGTGCGGGGATCAGGGCTTCGGCGCGGCGGCCGGGGCAGCGGCGCCGGCGGCGTTCTGCTTCTCGAGGTTCTTGCGCATGTCCTCGCTGCGCTTCTCGAGCTCCGCCTGAAGCTTCTTCTGCTGCTCTTCCAGGACCTTGGGATCGATGGCCGGGCCGTCGAAGGCCTTGCCGAAACCGGCCAGCGGCACCGCGAAGGTGACCTCGCGCTGGGTCTGGTTCTGGACGCTGACGTTGAGGGTGGTGCCCTTCTTCATCGCGGCGATGAGGTCGTTGCTGACGCCGCCGGCCTCGGCGAAGCAGCCATTGGGGAAGCAGACGGCGAACTTGCCGGGGGTGCCCTGCTGGCCGTCCACGGTGAAGCGGATGCCCGGCGAGAGCAGGAGGCCGAGCGGCAACAGGTAGCGCACCACGCGCACGTTATGCTGGGCGTTCTTCATGTCGTAGACGGCGACCGCGAGGACCGGCTGTCCCTGGTCGGACACGAAGTCGCGGGTGGTGTAGCAAACCTCGGTGTTGCTGCCCTGATCCTTGCCGCAGACCTTGGTCCACTCGGCCTGCGAGGGCTCGGACTTGACGTTGACGGTCTGGGGGCCGGTCTGCTGCTGGGCCATGCCGCCCTGGGGGGCCGCCGCCGGAGCGGCGGGAGCGGGAGCAGGAGCGGCGGGGGCCGGAGCGGCTTTGCCCTTCGGCTGGGCCTGCGCGAGGCTCGGTCCGGCAAGGGCCGCCAGCGCGAGGACGGCGACGCGTAGCGAACGCGCGGGACGGTTGGCGAAGAACATCAGCTCTGACCCCTTGGATTCGTCGTGAAGGTTGCGACTCGCGGGACGCGTCTCCCGAGGACGGGACGCGGATTCTCGTGGGCGTTTCGCCTCGGGCGATACCGTGCCGCCGAGGCGATGAAAACCCTCCACCGGCACGGGATGTGGCGCGTGGCGTCGCCGGGCGACGCGCGCTGAATCCCGCTTGATCGACCGGGCGGCCTGCTTTCCCCCCGAATGCGGCGAAGACATGACACCGGCGCCGATCCGGCCGGCCCGAGGGCGGTCCGTCGCGCATCGGTTCTTTAAGCCGCGCTTAACCCTAAGGCTTCATGACCGGAGGGCAGTGGGAGTTCAAGCGCAAGTGTCGGCGCAGCAAGCAGCCTCGTCATCCGGAACTGCCCGCCCCACGGTCGCCTCGGCCGGCTCGCCCGGGGCTGGACGGCCCGCCCCCGCCGGTGCGGCACTCGCTCCGGGGTCCGCGGCCGGCTCCGATGCGGCCCGCCCGATTCCCGGCCGGACCCATCGCCTCTGCACGCTCCTGGCCGCCACCGCACAGGCCCATCCGGACCGCGTCGTCTTCGCGGATCCGCCCCACAAGCCCCTCTGGAGCGGCCGCGCCGCGATCACCTGGACCTACGGGGCCGCCGCCGAGATCGTGGCGCGCCTGGCCAACGGCATCCGGGGCTGGCGCCTGCCGGCCGCGAGCCGGATCGGCCTGTCCCTGGCGGGCAGTTCCGAGAGCTTCCTCGCCTATCTGGCGGTGGAGGCGGCCGGTCACATCCCCTGCCTGCTTCCCCTGGCGATGGACGAGGAGGACCTGGTCACCGCCGTGCAGGCGGCGGGCATCGCGGCCGTGCTCACCCAGGCCCGCTTCGGCCCCCTCGCCCCGGCCGAGCGTCTCTGTCGGGTGGCCGCGCGCTATTTCGGCCTGCGCTATCTCGCCGCCTTCGGTCCGGAGGTGCCCGACGGCGTGATGAACCTCGACGCCATGGTGCTCGACCAGTCCGGCGGTCCCTTCGTGCCCGGTCCGGGCGGGTTCGTCAGCTTCGCCGCCGGCCGGCCCGACCAGCCGATCCATCGCGGCGGCGACGCGCTCCTGGCGGCCATCGCCGTGCATCTCGTCACCGCCCGGATCGCGCCCGGCGACCGGATCCTCAGCCTGCTGCCGGCCAGCGACCTGCGCGGGCTGGTGACCGGGCTCGGGGCGGCCCTCGTGGCCGGCGCCGGCCTGGAGACGCTCCCGGTGTTCGAGGCCGCCAGCTTCGCCGCCGCCCTCGCCCACCCCGTGCCGACCCGCCTCGTGGCGCCGGCCGGCCTGGAGCGTAACCTCGCCGCCAGCCTTCTGCCCGAGACCCTGGTCTCCCTCGTCCTCGTCCACCGGGCCCCCACCGATCTCGGACCCCCGTGCCTTGACGCCGCCGATCCGGCCCGTGCCGTGATCGACGTCGTCGCCTTCGACGAGACCGCCCTGCTCACCGGCGCCCGCTCGGGCAGCGACGTCGCCCTGACCCTGGCCAATCCCGAGCGCGGCCCGCTGTTCTCGACCCTGATGGCCCTGCGGCGCGACCCCGCGGGCATCCTGTCGTTCCGCGGCCGTGCCTGCCAGGTCGGCCCGCTGCGCCGCGACATGGCGGAGTCCCCGGCCGGGGACGAGTGGACGCCGTCACGCTTTCGCGTGGAGGTCCGGAACGGCCGCGCCTCGGCGATCCGACGCGATTGAATCCCGGAATCCGGAGCCGGCGCGGCCGAGCTGCCCGATTTCCGGCGCAAATCCGGACCTCACGGAGAGGCGCGACCACCCATCCTCTCAAGAAAGGTCGAATGATCGTTATTCTGTCGTATCTTAGGAGGGTATCCTCACGCACCGCATGAGGTCGAGCGGACAGCTCCGGAATCGGTTCATCGCAGGGTCATCCGCGCCCGGTCAGGATTATTCTCGCAATGTGGCCGGCGAACCAACCGTCCCCATGTGTGTTGTCACACGGGTCTCTTCCCAAGAGACGATGGATGGGCTAGCACTGATGCTCATGAGTGCGCTGCAACAAGTTCTCGTTGTCGATGACGGCCATCGTGCCATCGATCACTCGCTCGCCGCCGAGCTCGCCGAGCTCGGGTATGCCAGCGTCACCGCCTCGCTCGAAGCGGCGGAGGACGTGCTCGCGGTGATCGCGCGTCCGGCCGCCATCCTGCTTCAGACCTCCTCGCGCCGCGACCCCGCTTTCGCCATGCTGTCCGAGCGCCTGCGCGAGCAGATGCGCCAGGCCGGGATTCCGGTCATCGTCGTGGACGAGGTCGTCGCCGGCCGGACCGGCAGCGCCATCGATCTGCAGAGCCAGATCGGCCCTTACGTCCTGAACCAACCCGACCTCTGAAGGTTCTGGGCGAGCAAAGCCGCCCAAGCCTTTGCCGCAAAATCAATTTCCGTCCCAACGGGGTGCAACGCGCGTTGCACCCCGTTCTGCGTTTCAGGCCGTCTTCTTCGTCCGGGCGATCTTGGCCAGACTCCGCAGGATCGTGGTCGTCACCTTGAGCCGCTCCGGGATCGTGTCGAGCTCGCGGATGAAGACGATGCTCATGTCGGGCCGCACCTTGGCGAAGGAGGCCTGCTCGGCGACGTAGGTGACGAGGCCCTGCGGGTTGGCGAAGGCGCGGTCGCGGAAGTGGACCACCACCCCCTTCGGGCCGGCCTCGACCTTCTCCACGTTGGTGTCGCGGCACAGGATCTTGATGGTGACGATCTTGAGGAGCTGCTCCACCTCCGGCGGCAGCGGCCCGAACCGGTCGATGAGCTCGGCGCCGAAGCTCTCCATCTCGGCATCGTTTTCCAGGGTCGAGAGCCGGCGGTAGAGGCCGAGGCGCACCGTGAGGTCCTCGACGTAATCCTCGGGGATGGTGACGGGCGCGCCGAGCGCGATGGTGGGGGACCACGCCTCCTCCACCGGCTCGTCGATGCCGGCCTTGAGGGCGGTGACCGCATCCTCCAGCATCTGCTGGTAGAGTTCGTAGCCGACCTCCTTGATATGGCCGGACTGGGCGTCGCCGAGCAGGTTGCCGGCGCCGCGGATGTCGAGGTCGTGGGAGGCGAGCTGGAAGCCGGCGCCCAGGGTGTCGAGGGTCTGGAGCACCTTCAGGCGCTTGTCCGCCTGCACCGTGAGGGTGCGGTTGGCGGGCGTCGTGAACAGGGCGTAGGCCCGTGCCTTGGCGCGCCCGACACGGCCGCGCAGCTGGTAGAGCTGGGCGAGACCGAACATGTCGGCCCGGTGCACTATCAGCGTGTTGGCGGTGGGGATGTCGAGGCCCGATTCCACGATCGTGGTAGAGAGCAGCAC
>JAKONB010000029.1 GCA_022702195.1 Beijerinckiaceae bacterium
GCGAGGCGCACCTTGCCGTCATCCGACATCAGGATCGGCGTGTCGGCCCGCGAGGTCTTCTCGATGAACGGCTCCTCGTCGCTGGTGGCCAGAACCCGCTCGATGGAGACGTCGAGGGCCTGGCTGAGGCGCCAGATCGTGGCCAGCGTCGGATTGGTCTCGTTGCGCTCGATCTGGCTGATGATCGATTTGGCGACGCCCGATTGCTCGGCCAACTCGGAGAGCGACAGATTATAGGCCTTGCGCAGGCGTTGGATCGTCTTGCCGAGCTGTCCCGACAGGACGTGGGCCCCGCTCAGGACATCCCGCGGCCTCCCACGTTCCGGGCTCGTCACCTGTTCGTCCATGATCGCCACAATCCGCGCGTCCGTTCCATTAAGCGGACGCTTGTACGGTACTTCAAACGCGAAGCGCCATGCGGTGCAAGGTGCGCATTAGCTCCAGAGCGCGTGGAAATGGTGGACGGGGCCATGCCCACGCCCGATCGCCACCGCATCGGCGGCCTGGATCGCCGCGGTGACGTAGCTCTTGGCCCGCGCCACGGACTCCACCAGGGGCAAGCCCCGGGCGAGGCCCGCCGCCACCGCCGAGGACAGGGTGCAGCCGGTGCCGTGGCTGTTGCGGGTGGCGACCCGCCCGGCGGCGAAGCGGCGCAGCGTGCCGTCGGCGACCAGGAGATGATCGACGCTCTCATTCCCCGCCGCATGGCCGCCCTTGATCAGGATCGCGCGCGCCCCGAGCGCCAGGAGGGCGCGGCCCTGGGCCACCGCCTCGTTCTCGCTCACCGCATCGGGGGCATTCAGCAGGGTCGCCGCCTCGGGCAGGTTCGGGGTGACGAGGTCGGCGAGCGGCAGCAGGTGGGTGCGCAGCGCCGCCACCGCCGCGTCGGAGATCAGCCGGTCGCCACTCGTGGCGACCATGACGGGGTCGAGCACCACTGGGATGCCGGCGGCGTGCCGGCGCAGGCCGGCGGCCACCGCCTCGATGGTGGAGACCTGCGACAGCATCCCGATCTTCACGGCCCCCACCGTCAGGTCGGAGAAGACGCTGTCGATCTGGGCGGCGACGAAATCGGCCGGCACGTCGTGGATCGCCTGGACCCCGAGGGTGTTCTGCGCGGTCAGCGCGGTGATGACGCTGGCGCCGTAGACCCTGCAGGCCGCGAAGGTCTTGAGGTCGGCCTGGATGCCGGCGCCTCCGCTGGAATCGGAGCCCGCGATGGTGACGGCGATCGGTGTCATGACGTTCCTCGGTCTCGTGCATCGTCCCGAAAGTTGGTTCACGGCTTTCGGGATGATGCACGCTCAAGGGGCTCGTGCATCGTCCCGGATGCGGTTCTGGGATCGATGCTCCGGCACGACCTTAAACGGTGGCCCCCCTGGCCGCGAGGGCCGAATCGATCCGGTGGCGCAGGTCGCGGGCGCGACCCTCGACGGACTCGCCGGAAAACAGCGCCGAGATCACCGCCACGCCATCCGCCCCCGTGGCGATCACCGCCGCCGCGTTGCTGGAATCGATACCCGCGATGGCACCCAGCGGAAACGCGGCGCTGCGCGCGAGGCGGGCGCGGAACACGATGCGGGCGAGCCCGTCGAGGCCCACCGGCGGATCGGGATTGTCCTTGCTGGTGGTGGCGAACACCCCGCCGATGCAAGCGTAATCCACCGGCAGGCGGTAGAGTTCGTCGGCCTGGGCGCCGGTCTTCAGGGTCAACCCGATGATCGCCTCGCGGCCGAGCAGGCGGCGGGCTTCGGCCGGGTGCAGGTCGGATTGTCCGAGATGGACCCCCGCGACGCCGGCCGCCAAGGCGAGGTCGACCCGGTCGTTGACCAGGAGCGGCACCCCTGACCCGGCCACGGCCGCCTGGATCGCGCGGATGCGGGCCAGGGCCGCCCGGGCATCGGCCATGGGTTTTTCCCGGTATTGCAGCAGGGTGCAGCCACCCCGCACCGCCTCCACCGCCATGGCGGCGAGCCGCGCCCCGTGCGGCCCGGACACCCCGACATCGAGGATGCCATAGAGGCGCAGGTCCACGGCGACGTGCCGGTTCGCCGCTTCGTCCCGTCCGATCACGCCCCGACTCCCTCGATCCGGCACCGCGCCGTCACCCCGTTCTTTAAGGGCCGGGCGGCGCCTCCGAAAGGCGTAACGGACAGGCAGCGCGCGCCCAAGGCGGGCGTTGACCGACGCCCGACGATTCTCGATCAGGAAAGCCCGAAAGCAGGAGGCGGCGGCATGGAGCGGACACAGAAGCAAAAGATGCTGGCGGGAGACCTCTACCATCCCGACGATCCGGAGATTCAGGCCGACGGCCATTCCTGCCGGGCCTGGCTCGTGCGCTACAACGCCACCCTGGGGGCGACCCCGAGCGAGCGCCGGGTCCTGCTGCGGGAGCGATTCGCGGCTGTGGGCGACGGCGCCGTGGTGCGGCCGCCCTTCCACTGCGATTACGGGCTGCACATCACCCTCGGCGCCCATGTCTTCCTGAATTTCGGCTGCGTCATCCTCGATTGCGCCCCGGTGAGCATCGGCGACCGCACCCAGATCGGGCCCGGGGTCCAGATCCTCACCCCCGACCATCCGCGCGAGCCGGGG
>JAKONB010000262.1 GCA_022702195.1 Beijerinckiaceae bacterium
GCGGCGGCGCGGGCTTCCGATGCGCTGCGCGCCAAAGCCCCGCAGGACGGGGCCGCCGATCGCGAAAGCCCGGAGCCGGGGCGAGCCTACGCGAGGCGCACGGGGGAGGGGCGGGAGACGGAGGACGATGCGGCGGACGCATCCCCGGACACGGACGAAGAGAAGAAGCCCAGTCTGATCAGGCGCCACCCGTTCTGGACGGCGGCCATCGTTCTCGGCATCGTCGCGGCGTCGATGGCGGCCTACGTCTACTGGCTGCTTGCGCTCCATCCTTACGAATCCACCGACGACGCTTTCGTGGATGCGCGGCAATTCTCCGTCGCCCCGAAGGTGTCGGGCTACGTGGTCGACGTGCCGGTCACCGACAACCAGCATGTGGAGGCCGGCGCCACCCTGTTCCGGATCGACCGGCGCGATTACGAGGTCGCGCTCGCGCAGGCCGAGGCGCAGGTGGCGTCGGCCCAGGCCCAGATCCGCAATTTCGACGCGCAGATCTCCGGCCAGCAGGCACAGATCGGCGTGGCCCAGGCCCAGGTCGCCCAGTCCGAGGCCTCCTTGAAATTCGCAGAGGAAGACGCGGCCCGCTACAAGGATCTGGCCGAGCGGGGGGCGGGCACCGTCCAGCGCTCGCAATCCTCCACCTCGACCCTCGACCAGCAGCAGGCCGGGTTCCAGAGCGCCCGCGCCAGCCTCCAGGCGGCCAAGACCCAGGTCGGCGCCCTGGAGGCGCAGAAAGCCGGCGCGGTCGCCAACCTCGCCATGGGCGAGGCTCAGGTGGCGCAGGCCCGGTTGAATCTCGGCTACACCGATGTGGTGGCGGCCCAGGCGGGCCGCGTCGTGCAATTGTCCGGCGCCAAGGGCCAGTTCGCCCAGGCGGGGCAGACGCTCACCACCTTCGTCCCCGACGACATCTGGGTCACCGCCAACTACAAGGAGACGCAGATCACCGACATGCGGCCGGGCCAGGCGGTGGACGTGGAGATCGACGCCTATCCGGACCGCAGGATCACCGGGCACGTCGATTCGGTACAGCCGGGTTCGGGCACCGCCTTCAGCTTGCTGCCCGCCCAGAACGCCACCGGCAATTACGTGAAGGTGGTCCAGCGCATCCCGGTGAAGATCGTCGTGGACCGATGGCCCACCGACGTGGCGATCGGGCCGGGCATGTCGATCGTCCCCCGGGTGCACGTGCGATGAGCGCGGCCGCCACGGCGGATGGCGGACGGGGCGGCGCGGGAGCTGGGTCGGCCGGGAAGTCCGATGCCAAGGCTTCCGGATCGAAGGCGCCCGGCGGCCACAATCCCTGGGCCATCGCCCTCGTCGTCTCGCTGGCGACCTTCATGGAGGTGCTCGACACCACCATCGCCAACGTAGCCCTGCGCTACATCTCGGGTGGGCTCGCAGTAGGGCCGGACGAGGCCGCCTGGGTGGTCACCAGCTACCTCGTGGCCAACGCCATCGTGCTCACGGCGTCCAGCTTCCTCGGCAAGCGCTTCGGCCGCAAGGCGTTCTTCATGTGGAGCATCGCCCTGTTCACCATCTCGTCGGTGCTGTGCGGCTTTGCCTGGAACCTCGAATCCCTGCTGGTGTTTCGGGTGATGCAGGGGCTCGGCGGCGGCGGCATGGCGCCGCTGGCGCAATCGATCCTGGCTGATTCCTTCCCGCCGGCCAAGCGCGGCCAGGCCTTCGCCCTCTATGGGCTCGCGGTGGTGGTGGCCCCGGTGGTCGGCCCCACGCTGGGCGGCTGGCTCTCCGACAACGCCTCCTGGCACTGGTGCTTCCTCATCAACGGCCCGATCGGCCTCATGGCCCTGGGGCTCATGCACGTCCTGCTCGAAGACCCGCCGGGGGCTTTGGCCGAGCGTAAGCGCCTGCGCGCCCAAGGCGTGCGCTTCGATCTGGTCGGGTTCGTCCTGGTGGCGACCTTCCTCGGGGCGCTCGAGGTCGTCCTCGACGAAGGACAGCGCAAGGACTGGTTCGGCTCCGATTTCATCATCGTGTTCGCGGTGATCAGCGCGGTGGCCTTCGTGGCGATGATCCCATGGGAGCTGACGCGGAAGAACCCGGTGGTCGACCTGAAGCTGCTCGGCACGCGGCAATTCGGCTCGTGCTTTCTGGTGATGATGGCCACGGGCGCGATCCTGATCGCCACCACGCAGTTCATCCCGCAACTGGTGCAGGCGTATTTCGGCTATACGGCGACGCTGGCGGGACTCGTCCTGGCGCCGGGCGGGCTCGTCACCGTGGTGATGATGCTGGTGATCGGCCGGGTCTCGGGCCGGATCCAGCCGAAATACCTCATCGCCTGCGGCGCCGCGATCGTGGCTCTCGCCATGTACGACCTCACCCGGCTCTACGGCGACGTGAGCTTCGGGTTCTTCGCCTGGTCGCGGGTCTATATCGGCATCGGCCTGCCGATGATCTTCATCTCGATCACCTCGGCCTCCTACGAGGGCATCGCCACGTCGCAGACCGATCAGGCCTCGGCACTCATCAACGTCGCCCGCAACGTCGGAGGCTCGATGGGGGTCTGCCTCGCCCAGAACGGGCTGGCCTATCGCCAGCAATTCCACCAGAGCCGCCTCGGCGAGAGCCTGTCGGCCGCCAATCCGACCTATCAGGAGGCTCTGCGGGTGGCGACGCAGTATTTCCAGGCCCATGGCAGGACCGGCGTCGAGGCCCAGAGCCAGGCCGTCGCCTGGATCGGCCAGCAGCTCCAGACGCAAGTGGCGTTCTGGGGCTATATCGACGTGTTCTGGTCCCTCTGCCTCGTCTCCGCCTCCGCCGTGCCGCTCGCCATGATCCTCAGCCGGGTGAAGCTCGGCGGCGGGGCTCCGGCGGGGCATTGAGCGGGGCGGTGCGCCTCACTCACCCGCCGGCACGGTGGCCTCGGTGACCTGCACCCGCTCGGCCGGCTTGCGCGGCTCGGGGGCGGTCTCCTTCACCTCCGGGGAGGCCAGAGCCGCCACGCCCTCATAGCGGTCGAGGCGGCGGTCGATCATGTCGCCGATCTTTTCGCGGACCTCCGCCACGGTGAGGCTGCGGCGCCCGCGCCCGGCCTTCTCGGTGAACAGGCTGCGATTGGCCTTGGCGGCGGCCTTGAACACGGTCTTGGCCACCTGTCCGGGCTTTTCGCTGGTCAGTGCCAGGAAGCGGCCGGCGCTCGACGTGCCGAGGAAATGCGCGAAATACAGCTCGGCCGTGGTGAGGTCGCGCCCGATGCGCTGCTCGATCCGGCTGCGGTCGCGATTCATCATCTCACCGGCCATCAAGGCGGCGATGTAAGGGTCCTGACGCAGGCGCAGCACGCGGGTCCGGGTGGCCTCGTCGGCGATCGTGATAGAGGCGCCGCGCCCGGTCACTGCTGCGGCTTCCGCCGCCAGCCCGTGGCGGGGGCCATAGGCCTTGATCAGCTCGAGCCAGGTGGCGCAGAGGAACTGGAACAGCCCCTCCGCCGAGGAGGTGGAGGCCTTCACCGTGGTGGAAAAGCTCGATTCCTTGTCGGC
>JAKONB010000052.1 GCA_022702195.1 Beijerinckiaceae bacterium
CGGTCGACCACGAAATAGGTCTCGTAGATCCCGAGCTTGAGGGATTCGAACGGCCCGTAATGGACCAGCTTGGCCTCGCTGGCCTTCGGACCCTGGATGCCGAGGCGGCCGAACCGGTGGCGACCGAAGGGGGTGCGCTCCTCGATGCCGTCCGGAACTGCCACGAGGTCCTTGGACTCGCCCGCCCGCTCCACCACGACGGCGAGGCTGGAGCCCGCCGCCCCCGAGACGGTGCGCTGCATGTCGGTGAAGTTGCCCACCGCCGACCCGTCGATGGAGCGGATGACGTCCCCGGCCTGGAAGCCGGCGCGGTCCGCGGCGGAGCCCGGCAGCACCGCCTCGACCCGGGCCGGCATCTCGTAGCGACCGCCGACATAGATGGCCCCGCCGAACAGCAGGATGGCGAGGATGAAGTTGGCGATCGGCCCGGCGGCGACGATGGCCGCGCGCTTGGGCAGGCTCTGGGTCGGGAAGCTGATCGCCCGTTCCTGCGGGCTCATCCGGGCCACGGCCGCCGGATCGGGCACGCTGGCGCCGTTGGCGTCGCCGTGGAACTTCACGTAGCCGCCGAGCGGGATCGCCGACACTTTCCAGCGGGTGCCGTAGCGGTCGTTGAAGCCGAACAGTTCGGGGCCGAAACCGAGGGAGAAGGCGTGGACGCCGACGCCGCACCAGCGGCCCACCAGAAAGTGGCCCATCTCGTGGACGAACACCACGATGCTGAGCACGATCAGGAAGGGGATCACGGCGCCGAAGAAGCCGGCGGCCGTGCCCCCCATGGCGTTCAGAAAGTCCATCGTCGATCCTTCAAGGCCGCGCGGCGCGGACCATCCTGGGTCTTTAGCAGATCGAAGCGGATGCACGCCAACGCAAACCCGATGGAGCGATTCTCCCGCGATTCTCTGCCGCGATCCCCGTGTTCCGGCCCGAAGGGTTAAGCGGGCGCGACTCTAGTGGCCGCCGCCCCCGGCCGGACCCGCCGCGCGCGGACGGCGGATGAACGGCACGGCGCAGGCCATGGCGAGGAACAGGCCGGTCAGCACCAGGAACACGTCGGTGAAGCTCATCACCAGCCCCTGCATCCGCACGGTGTTCATCATCGCCTTGAGCGCCATGGCGTCGGCATCGCCGCCCAGAACCTCGAACTGGCGCCGGGTCATGTCGAGGCGCTCCAGGGCGGCCGTGTTGGTCCAGGTGAAGCGCTCGTGCAGCCGGGCGAGGTGGAGATCCCAGCGGTCGTTGAGGATGGTGTTGATCAGCGCGAGCCCCACCGCGCCGCCGAGGTTGCGCGTGAGGTTGTAGAGGCCCGACGCGTTCTTCATGCGGGCGGGCGGCAGGGTGCCGAGCGCGATGTTGTTGATCGGGATCATGCACAGCATCAGCGAGCAGCCGCGCAGCACCTGCGGCAGCAGCAGGTCCCAGAAATCCCAGTCCTTGGTCAGCCCGGTGACGATCCAGGTGCCCAGCGCGAAGCCCACGAAGCCGGTGCCCATCATGAGGCGCGGATCGACCCTGCCGGAGAAGCGGCCGGCGATCGGGGCGGTCGCGAACATGCACAGGCCGGAGACGAACATCGTCTCGCCGATCTGCAGCGCCGAGTAGCCGCGCACCCGGCCGAGATAGACCGGATAGAGGTAGGTCAGGCCGTAGAGGCCGATGCCGAGAATGAAACTGAAGACGCACCCGGCGACGAAGTTGCGATCGGCGAAGGCGCGCAGGTCGACGATGGGCTCGGGCGCCGTGAAGGCCCGCCAGAAGAAGGCCGGCCCGGCCACGAGGCCGATCACGGCGCAGGCGAAGACCGTCCCGTCGGCCAGCCAATCGTGGTTCGGTCCCTCCTCGAGCACGTATTCGAGGCAGCCCAGCATCAGCGCCATGAAAGCGAGGCCGAACCAGTCGAACCGTTTGAAGAGAGCAAAGTTCGGCTCGTCGAAATCCACCAGCAGGTAGGTGGAGACCGTCACGACGATACCCGGCACCACGTTGATCAGGAACAGCCAATGCCAGTCGAACAGGTCTGTGAGGTAGCCGCCCACGGTCGGACCGATGGTCGGCGCCAGGGTCGCGACCAATCCGATCATCGGCGAGACGATGGCGCGCTTCGAGGGCGGGAAGATCGTGAAGGCCGAGGCGAAGACTGTGGGAATCATGCCGCCGCCGATGAATCCCTGCAGCGCCCGCCACACGATCATCTGGTTGATCGAGGTGGAGGTGGCGCACATCAGGCTCATCAGCGTGAAGCCGCCGGCCGAGATCACGAACATCCAGCGGGTGGACACCACCCGCGACAGGAAACCGGAGAGCGGGATCGCGATTACCTCGGCGACGAGGTAGCTCGTCTGCACCCAGGGAATCTCGTCGCCGGAGGCGGAGAGCCCGGCCTGGATCTCGGCCAGTGACGCCGAGACGATCTGGATGTCCAGGATCGCCATGAACATCCCGAACACCATGCAGGTGAACGCCACCATGCGGCGGCGGTCGAGGGGCGGTTCGGCGGCCCGGGCGGGGGCGGAGAGTGCAGCCGTGGCGGCCATGGCGCCCCGCCCTATTCCGGCGCCGCGGCGGTGCGCAGGCGATCCGGCCCGCCGGCGGCCTTCGCGTCGCGGGTATCGACCCGCACCGTCACCGACAGGCCGGGGCGCAGCACGCCTTCGCGGGCCAGCTCTGCGGGCACCCGCACCCGCACCGGAAGGCGCTGGACGATCTTGGTGAAGTTGCCGGTGGCGTTGTCGGGGGGCAGCAGGCTGAACACCGAGCCGGAGGCGGGTGACAGGGATTCGACCTCGCCGACGATGTCGCGGTCCGGATAGGCGTCCACCGCGATATGGACGCGCTGGCCCGGACGCATCCGCTCCACCTGGGTCTCCTTGAAGTTGGCGTCGATCCGTACGCTTTCCAGGGGGACGAGGGCGGCGATGCGCGACCCCGGCGAGACGTAGGCCCCGGCCTCCACCGCCTTGTTGCCGATCACCCCGTCGAAGGGCGCCCGGATGGTGGTGAAGTCGAGGTCGCGCGCCGCCCGCGCCTCGGCGGTGCGCAATTCGGCGGCGAGGCCTTCGGCCTCTCGGAGTTGAGCGCGCAGCACCTCGACATTGGCCCGCATCACCAGCACCGAGGCCTCGGCCCCCTTCACCGTCGCGTCGGTGCGGTCCCGGTCGGCGCGGGCCTGCTCGATGCGGGACTTGGCGACGAAATCGACCTTCTCCAATTGCTGCTGGCGGGCGTAATCGGCGCTCGCCCGCACCGCATCGGCCTTGGTCGCGTCGATCTGCGATGCGCTCTGGACGATCTGGGCCTGGGCCGCCTCGATCTGGCGGCCGATGCGCAGGATCGCCGCCTCCTGGGTGGCGACCTTGTCCCGCGCCCCCTGACGGGCGAGGCGATAATCGCCGTCGTCGATCCGGGCGATCACATCGCCCTTATGCACGGTCTGGCCGTTCATCACCGGAACGGCGGCGAGGTAGCCCGGAACCTTGGCGGCGAGCACGCTGATATCGGCCTGGACGTAGGCGTCGTCGGTGGCGACGAAGAAGCGCCCCACCTTCCACCATTCCTGGCCCTCGTAGCCACCGAACCCGATCGCCGCCGCGAGCAGGGCGAGCAGCACCAGCCGTTTGCCACGCTGGGGCTTGGCGGCCACCGGGGCGGTTTCGACCAGAGCCGGCGGCGCGACAGCGTGGACCACCGGGGCTGGCGGCGTACTGGCCGCCGGCCAGTCGGTGAGCGCCGAGCTATCCGATGCTGGGAGCGGCCTCTCGTCCCGAAGGGTCATCCTGCCACCTCGATCATACATTGACCGAACCGTTCGGTCATTCACCGGCCGGCCTTGACGGCGCATCCGACGCATCGCTAGATATTATGACTGAACGGTTCGGTCAACGAAAGACACGGTCATGGGCGGGGATGCGGAGTGCGCCGAAGCACCGGAGGGGCGCATGGGAGCGGAGAGCGACAAGCAGCGTCAGATCCTCGACGGGGCCCGCGCGGTCTTCATGGCCTCGGGCTTCGACGGCGCCAGCATGGGCGAGATCGCCCGGGTGGCCGGGGTCTCGAAGGGCACGCTCTACGTCTATTTCGACAGCAAGGAGGCTTTGTTCGAGGCCCTGATCCTGGAAGCCAAGCGCGACCTCGCCGAGGCCTTGTTCCGCCTTGATGCGGAGGATCCTGATCTGCACGGAGCCCTCACGGACCTCGGGCGCCGCTACCTCGGCAAACTGATGGAGCCGGGACATATCACGATCATCCGTATGGTGATCGGCGCCACGGAGAAGTTTCCGCGCTTCGGTCAGGCTTTCTACGAGGCAGGCCCGGTCAAGGGCGTGGCGCGCCTGAGCGCCTATCTGGCGGCGCAGGTGGCGGCGGGCCGGTTGCGCGCCATGGACACCGAACTCGGCGCCAAGCAGTTCCTGCACCTCTGTCAGGCCGGGTTGCTCACCCGCCTGCTCTTCGGAGCGGGTGGGCCGGTGCTCGAGGACGAGATCGAGCCCCGGGTGACGGAGGCCGTGCGGGTGTTCCTGGCCGGCTACGCGCCCACGGACTGAGCTGGTCTTCGCCCGATGACATCGGGTCGGCGCTCACTCCGCCGCCCGGCGCTCCGGCAGGGACTCAGCGCTCCAGGCCCGCACATGGGCGTCGATGGCCAGCGCCTCGTCCACATCGGCCGGCGCGGTCCAGTAGGTGCCGGCGAACTGCGCGCAAGCCCGCTCCACCAGATCGGCGATGCCGTAGAACGGGATCGCGCCCCGGATGAACGCTGCCACTGCAATCTCGTTGGCGGCGTTCATCACGGTGGGAGCCGCGCCCCCGGCGGCCAAGGCCGCACGGGCGATGCGCAGGCAGGGGAAGCGCGCCTCGTCGGCGGCCTCGAAGGTGAGGCTGCCCACGGCAGCCAGATCGAGGGACCGGCCGCGTTCGATGGTCAGGCGCTCGCCGAGGCCGAGGCAATGGGCGATCGGCACCCGCATGTCGGGCATGGCCAACCCCGCCGTCACGGCGCCGTCACGCCAATAAATGAGCCCGTGCACGATGGATTGCGGATGCACGATCACGTCGAGCCGCTCGGCCTCGATCCCGAACAGGTGATGCGCCTCGATCAATTCGAGGCCCTTGTTCATCAGCGAGGCCGAATCGATGTTGATCTTCATGCCCATCGACCAGGTCGGATGGGCGGCGGCCTGCTCCGGCGTGGCGGCGGCGATGCGCTCGGAATCCCAGGTCCGGAACGGGCCGCCCGAGGCGGTGATGGTCATCTTGGAAATGTCGGACACCTTGCCGTCGCCGAGCGCCTGCGCCAGGGCGTTGTGCTCGGAATCCACCGGCAGCAGAGTCGCGCCGTAGCGCTTGGCGTCGCGCATGAAGGCGTCGCCGGCGCAGACGAGGCTCTCCTTGTTGGCGAGCGCCACGGTGCGGCCGAGCCGAAGTGCCGCATGGGTGGGGCGAAGCCCCGCCGCGCCGCTCACCGCCGCCACGACGATATCGGCGTCGCGGGCCACCGCCTCCAGCACCGCGGATTCACCGGCCCCACAGGGAATGCCAGAACCGGACAAGGCCTCGCGCAGGGCCGCCCCTTGGGTCTCGTCGGCGAGCGCCGCGAAATCCGCGCCAATCTCGCGGGCGAGCTTGGCGAGGGCCGCCGCGTCGCGACCGCCCACCAGGGCGCCGATGCGAAAGCGGCCGCGATGCTGCGCCAGCAGATCCGTGGTCGAGCGGCCGATGGAGCCGGTGGCGCCGAGGATGGAGACGGTGAGCAACGGTCGGGTTTCCTTCAAGCCGCGACGAGGCGGCGGGCGACGAGATAGAGCCCCGCCAGGAGGGCCACCGCGAAGAAGCCGTCCAGGCGGTCCATGACACCGCCATGGCCGGGAATCGACCGGCCCGAATCCTTGACGCCGCAGCGCCGCTTCAGGGCCGATTCGATGAGGTCGCCGCCCTGGCTCAGGATCGAGGCGACGGCACTGACGAACCCGACCAGGGCGAGCGGCGCAGTGGCGAGCGCGCTCCAGCCATGGTCGCGGGCGACGAGGACGAGGCCGATCCCGGCGGCGATCCCGGCGGCGAGGCCGCCCAGGGCACCGGACCAGGTCTTCTTGGGGCTGACGCTCGGCATCAATTTCGGGCCGCCGAGGGTGCGCCCGGTGAAATACGCGATGATGTCGGTGGACCAGACCACGGCGAACATCCAGGCCGGGCCGAGGATGCCGATATTCGGGTCGTCGCGCAGGGCCGGTGGCACCAGGGCGATGACGATGGCCCCCGCCAGACCGGCCACGGCCCGCCAGCGCGCGGATGCATCCCTGACCAGGAAGGCCAGGAGGACCGCGCCGGTCTCCGCCACGGCGACCAGGGCCGCGGCCGACATCCCCTGACGCAGCCCGAGGGCCAGGAATAGTACGGTGAGGGCGGTGACGGCGACGAGCAACCGGTTCGGCGCCAGGCGGCTCATGCCGATCCACTCGGCCGCCCCCACGATGGCGGCGGCGAGCCAGATCAGCGCGAAGGGCCAGCCGCCGAGGATGAGGGCGGCAACCACGACGAGGCCGAGGACGAGGCCCGACACCACGCGCGCCCGGAATTCGTGGCCGCCGAACGGACCACGCTGCGGCGCGGGCGCCGCGTCGATCGGCACCATGGTCACGCGACCTGACCGCTCAGGCCGCCGAAACGGCGATCCCGGCGATGGTATTCGTCGAGGGCGGCACAGAAGCCCGCATGGTCGAAATCCGGCCAGAATTCCGGGGCGACCACGTATTCGGCATAAGCCGTCTGCCAGGTGAGGAAGTTCGACAGGCGCTGCTCGCCCGAGGTGCGGATCACGAGGTCCGGATCGGGGATACCCTGGGTGTCGAGGGAGGCGGAGATGGCGTCGATGTCGATCTCGGCCGGGCGCAGGCGCCCCTCGGCCACGGCCTCGGCCAGGGTGCGGACGGCCCGCAGGATCTCCTGCCGGCCACCGTAATTGAAGGCCACCACGAGGGTGAGGCCGGTATTGCCCGCAGTCCGGGCCTCGGCCTCGTCGAGCAGGCCGGCAATGTCGCCGGGCAAGCCGATGCGGTCGCCGATGATGCGGACCCGGACGTTGTTGCGATGAAGATCAGTGAGATCACGGCGCACGAACAGCTTCAGCAGCCCCATCAGGTCTGCGACCTCGGTGGGTGGCCGTCGCCAGTTCTCCGAGGAGAAGCTGTAGATGGTCAGGTAGCGGATACCAAGATCGATCGCCGAGCGCACGGCCCGGCGGACCGCCTCGACCCCGCGGCGATGGCCCTCCACGCGGGGGAGCCCGCGGCTCGCGGCCCAGCGGCCATTGCCATCCATGATGATGGCCACGTGGGCTGGCGCGGTCCGTGGACGGTCGAGGGCCGATGGAGAGGCCGGAAGCGCATCCGCGACGGAATCAGCCACGGCGTGCGTCAAAGCCTCGACGCTCTGCGTCCTCGCCGTCTCGACGTGACGCGCGCCCCATGAGCGATTCAACGCGCTTCTCCACCATCCCTCAGGCCCGTCGATCATACGTATGCTGGAATCCTAAAGCCGATTCCGTCGGCACGGAATCGGCCTCCGATGATCGATAGAACGCATCACCGTCACGTTAACCGAGGGCGTCGGCCCCGGAAACGTCCTAGACCTGCATGATTTCCTTTTCCTTGGCGGCCAGCACCTCGTCGACCTCGGCGATATGCTGATCGGTCACCTTCTGTACGTCGCCGGCCTGCCGCTTCTCGTCGTCCTCGCTGATCGCGCCGTCCTTCTCGAGCTTCTTCAAATGGTCGAGACCATCACGCCGCACGTGACGGATCGCGACGCGGGATTCCTCCGCATACTTGTGGGCAACCTTGACCATCTCCTTGCGGCGCTGCTCGTTCATCTCGGGCACGCGCAGGCGGATGGTCTGACCCTCGGTCTGCGGGTTCATGCCGAGGTCGGATTCGCGGATCGCCTTCTCGACGGCGGCGATCATGCCGCGATCCCATACCGAGATGCTGAGTAGGCGCGGCTCGGGAACGCTCACGGTGGCGACTTGGGCCATCGGCATCTTGGCGCCGTAGGCATCCACCTGGATCGGGTCGAGGATGCTGGGCGTCGCCCGGCCGGTGCGGAGCGAGCCGAGATCGCCTTTCAGCGAGGTGACGGCGCCCTGCATGCGGCGCTTGATGTCGTTCAAGTCGAAATCTGGAATCGTTGCCATACGTTCGTGTCCCGCCGCGAAGGAGATGAGGCGTTGTCGGACCGCCGGGGTCCGTTCGAGGGCCTCAATGAACCAAAACCCTGTGGCCCGCAAATCGCGTTCGCGCCCGCAAGCCGTCCTCGACGCAATCTGGCCCCCCGTGCGCGGAGGCGGCCACCCATGCATGACCGCTCGGGGCACCCCGTGAGTGGAAGCGGCCCCACGCGCCGCCGCTCAGGGCACCACGTGAGTGGAAGCGGCCTCGCCGGTGAGGATGGCCCTGATCGAACTCGGGGCATGGATCGAGCCGACAATGATCGACAGGCGGCTCTCGCGCGCCAGGGCGAAGGCCGCCGTATCCATCACCTTGAGGTCCCGGGAAATCGCCTCGTCATGGGTCAGGCGGTCGTAGCGGGTGGCACTCGGATTCGTTTTGGGATCGGCCGAATAGACGCCGTCCACCTGCGTGGCCTTCAGCACGGCGTCGCAGCGGAGTTCGGCGGCTCGCAGAACGGCGGCGGTGTCGGTGGTGAAGAACGGGTTGCCGGTGCCGCCGGCGAGCACGATGACCTGGCCCTTGTCGAGGTGGTGCAGGGCGGGCTGGCGCGCAAAGGTCTCGCAGATGGTAGGCATCGACACCGCCGACATGGTCCGGGCGGGGACGCCGGCCGCATTGAGGGCGGTCTCCAGCGCCAGCGAATTCATCACCGTCGCCATCATGCCGAGCGAATCGCCGGTGGCCCGGTCGATCCAGCCGGCCGCCGAGATCCGGGCGCCCCGGATCATGTTGCCGCCGCCCACCACCAGGGCGATCTGAATGCCCTCCGCGAGGGTGGCGGCGATGTCCTCGGCGATGCCGGCCAGCGTCGGCGGGTGCAGCCAATAGCCGTCGGGGGCGGCCAGGGCCTCCCCCGAGAGCTTCACGAGGACGCGGCGAAACGGTGTGGTCTCCGGCATCGAGCCAGTCCCCTCAAATCCGACCCGGATCGGGCCGGAGAGCCAATCGGAAGCGGAGGGGTGTCTAGCCCAAGCGGCACCACACCGTCGAGGGGCACCGCACCGGAGAGGGGTACCGCAACCAGAAGGAGCGACGGCATCGCTGCCGCCGCCCCTTCTGGACGTCTCGGATTCGAGGAACCGAACGGTTCAGCCGCGGGCGGCGGCGGCGACCTCGGAGGCGAAATCGGGAGCCTCCTCCTTCTCGATGCCCTCGCCCAGAGCGTAGCGCACGAAGGCGGCGAGCTTCACCGGGGCGCCGGCCTTGCCCTCGGCCTCCTTGAGGACCTGCGTGATGGTCTTGGAGCCGTCATGCACGAAGGGCTGCTCCAGGAGGGTAACCTCCTTGTAGTAGCTCTTCAGGCCGCTCTCGACGATCTTGGCGAGCACGTTCTCGGGCTTGCCGGCGTTCTTCTCGCGCAGGATGTTGATCTCGCGGTCGAGGTGCTCTCCACCCTCGGCCGCCAGATCGCCATGCACGTGGCCGCCACCAACCCGGTGGCGCTCGACGCCGCCGGCGTCGACCAGGCGACCCTCGACCGCGAGCTCACCATCCTGC
>JAKONB010000061.1 GCA_022702195.1 Beijerinckiaceae bacterium
CGCCGGGCGCCACGCCACCAGCTTGGAGACCCTGCGCTCGATGGTGGCGGCGGGGGCCGGCTACACGCTCCTGCCGGCGCTGGCGGTGCCGTCCGGCCCGGATCCGAGCGGGCTCACCGTCACCCGCAGCTTCGACGTGGACGGGCCGGGGCGGACGGTGGCCCTGGCCTGGCGCAGCAGCGATCCACGCGGGGCCGGCCTCGGGCATCTGGCCGCCTTCTTCCGGGCGAACGCGCCGGGCGGCACCGCCGCCTGCCGCGACGACGGCGCGGGGCCATCGGTCATCCGCCGTGACAGGACGGAGCATCCGGTGTAGCGCCCGGCCACGCTTCTTTCACCGCACCACGGTCCCCTCGTGTTCGCTCCCCGCACCCTCGGCCTCTGGGCGGCCCTCGTGCTCGCCTCCGGCGCCCTCGCCATGGCGCTGAACTGGGCGGCGTTTCCGGCGGCCCTGCTGCTCGGGCCGATGCTCTGCGCCATCGCCTTCGGGGTGCGGGGGGCGCGGCTCTCGGTGTCGAAATCCGGCTTTCAGGCGGCCCAGGCGATGATCGGGTGCCTGGTCGCCAAGGCGGTCACTGCCGAGATCGTGGCCACGCTGGCGGCGGACGGATTGCTCATCCTGGCGGTGGTCCTCGTCACCGTGCTGGTGGGGGCCTGCGTCGGCTGGCTGCTCACCCGCCTGCGGGTTCTGCCCGGGACCACGGCGGCCTGGGGCTCGTCTCCGGGCGGTGCGGCCGCCATGGTGGCGATGTCGGAGGCGTACGGCGCCGATCCGCGCCTCGTCGCCTTCATGCAATATGTCCGCGTGGTCGCGGTGGTGCTCTCGGCCTCGATCATGGCCCGGCTCCTGGCCGACACGTCCGCCCCCGGCGGCGTCGCGGCCGCGGCCGCCGAGGCGAGCACGCCCCTCTCGGTGGCCGCGACTCTGGCCGTCGCGGCGGCGGGGGCCGGCCTTGCGCTGAGCCTGCGGATGCCGGCCGGCGCCCTGATCGGGCCGATGCTGCTCGGCGCGGTGCTGCACGCCACGGGCGTCGCCACCATGGCGATGCCGGCCCTCCTCCTCGACCTCGCCTACGCGACCATCGGCTGGTATGTCGGCCTGCGCTTCCGCGAGGAAACCCTGCGGGAGACCGTCTCGGCGCTGCCCGGCATCCTGCTGGCCACCCTGGGGGTGATCGCCCTGTGCGGCGTCTGGGCCTACGGACTTACTTTCCTGTTGCCGGTGGATTTCCTCACCGCCTACCTCGCCACCAGCCCGGGCGGCCTCGATTCCGTGGCGATCATCGCGGTGGGCACGCGGGTCGATCTCTCTTTCGTCCTGGCGGTCCAGACCCTGCGGCTCTTCGTCGTGCTGATCACCGGCCCGGTCCTCGCCAAGTGGATCGCCCGCGGCGCGCCCGGCCAATCCTGATGCGCGCGCTCTACTTCGCCTTCCTCAATTCCTGGCGCGGGCTCGTGCACGGCGCCCGCACGGAGCGGGCGGTGCGGCTCGAACTCGCGCTGCTCCTGCTCGGCGCCCCCCTGGCCTTCCTCGTCGGCGCGACCCTCTGGGTGCGGGTGGCCCTGCTGGTGAGCCTGCTGCTGATGCTGGCGGCCGAGTTCCTCAACACCGCCATCGAGAAGTTGTGCGACCACCTCCATCCGGACCACCATCGGAGGATCGGCATCGTCAAGGATCTGGCCTCGGCCGGCACCTTCCTGGCTCAGGGCATCGCCGCCCTGGTCTGGCTCGCGGCCCTGTACGAGCGTCTGGGCTGAGTTGCGGGCGAGCGGCGACCCTCGCCTCCGCCGCGCGCAAGGCTTATGTGCGGACCGTCACCGTCCCGCCGCCCCCTATGGAGCACCCGTCTCCTTGACCGATTACATCCGCAAGATCCTCACCGCCCGCGTCTACGATGTGGCGATCGAGAGCCCGCTCGATCCGATGCCGCGCATGTCGGCGCGCCTCGGGCGCCCGGTGCTCCTGAAGCGCGAGGACCTGCAGCCGGTCTTCTCGTTCAAGCTGCGCGGGGCCTACAACAAGATGTCGGGCCTGTCGGCGGAGGTCCTCGCCCGCGGCGTCGTCTGCGCCTCGGCCGGCAACCACGCGCAGGGCGTGGCGCTCGCCGCCGCCCGGCTCGGGGTGCGCGCGGTCATCGTGATGCCCCGCACCACGCCGGCCATCAAGGTCGATGCCTGCCGGGCGCGTGGCGCCGAGGTGGTCCTGTTCGGCGACACCTTCGACGAGGCCCTGGGCCACGCCCGTGAGCGGGAGGCGGCGCAGGCGCTCACCTTCCTGCATCCCTTCGACGATCCCGAGGTGATCGCCGGCCAGGGCACCATCGGCATGGAGATCCTGACCCAGCATTCCGGGCCGATCGAGGCGATCTTCGTGCCGGTCGGCGGCGGTGGCCTCGCGGCCGGCATCGCCACCTTCGTGAAATACCTGCGCCCCGAGACCAAGGTGATCGGCGTCGAGCCGGACGACGCAGCCTGCATGGCGGCGGCCTTGGCGGCGAACGAGCGCGTCACCCTGCCGAGCGTCGGCCTCTTCGCCGACGGCGTCGCCGTGCGTCAGGCCGGCGAGGAGACCTTCCGGCTCTGCCGCGAATTCCTCGACGAGGTCATCACCGTGGACACCGACGCCATGTGCGCGGCGGTGAAGGACATCTTCGACGATACCCGCGCGATCTCCGAGCCGTCGGGGGCCCTGGCGCTGGCCGGCGCCAAGGCCTACGCGGCGCGGGGTGGCGATGCGGGCGGCACCCTCGTGGCGATCTCCAGCGGGGCCAACCTCAATTTCGACCGCCTGCGCCATATCGCCGAGCGCGCCGAGATCGGCGAGCAGCGCGAGGTGCTCCTCGGGGTGACCATCCCCGAGCGGCCGGGCGCCTACCGGGCCTTCATTCGCACCCTCGGCCCACGGGCGATCACCGAGTTCAACTACCGGTACGCGGGCGACGCGGCGGCGCAGATCTTCGTCGGTATCAATCTCCCCGGCGGCCTGCCCGAGAAGCGGGCGCTGATCGAGACCCTGCGGGAGAGCGGCTACCGCGTGCTCGACATGAGCGACAACGAGATGGCCAAGGTCCATATCCGCTACATGGTCGGGGGCCGGGCCACCGGTCTCGCCCATGAGCGACTGTATCGCTTCCAGTTCCCGGAACGTCCGGGGGCGCTGATGAAGTTCCTCGACGGGCTCGGCGACGATTTCGATATCTCGCTGTTCCATTACCGTAATCACGGGGCCGATTACGGTCGGGTGCTGTGCGGCATCGGTGTGCCTCCCGCGGAGCGGGTTCGTTTCGATGCCGCCATGATGACCCTCGACTATCCCTACATCGACGAGACCGACAATCCGGCCTATCGCATGTTTCTCGACGATGGCGGGACGGCATGAAGCAGGAAAGGACCGTCGATTGTCGGCGGTCCGACCCCGATGGATCGAACTGGCACCGCCCGTTTTCTTGTTCGAATTGTTTATGTGGGAGTTTTCCAATAGCCGGGTCGGCCGGTCGGTGATGAGGATAGTAATTTTCCCACACTCAGTTTCATCGCCGTGCGTCGCGGCCACTCTATTCGGGAATACAACTTTCGCGAGAATAATGGTTCTTTAAATCGTTTCTGTGAGGGTCGCCTTACGTCTCACTGCCGGTGCCTTCATGTCCGTTTTCGCAAGCCTCAACACCCGTCTTCCGGTCATGATCGTGGGCCTGGCCCTCGTCAGCTCCACCGCGATGGGAGGGCTGAGCTGGTATGCCGCGCGGGCCGGATTGGTGAGCGCCGCCGAGGATCGGCTGCAATTCGCCGCCACCGCGCGCAAGACCGGCATCGAACTGGTGATCGAGCGCGCGGCGAGCGACCTCTCCACCACCGCCTCGAACACCCAGGTCAGCGGGAACTTCAACGATCTGGTCGAGGCGCTGGATCCCGCCAAGTCCGAGTTCGCTCAGGTCGTCCAGGCCTATACCGGGTCGGCCAAGCTCGAGGATCGCCTCGCCGCCGAGGCGACCGGCACGATGTATGGCCGTCGCCACGCCAAGGTGCAGGAGGTGGCGCGCAAGCTCATCGAGCGCGCCGGCTATGCCGATCTCGTCTTCGTCTCGGAGGATGGGCGCGTGGTCTACACGACCGCCAAGGGCGCGGATTTTTCCCACGCGCTGTCCGAACCGCAATTGAAGGAGACGGGCCTTGCCCGGTTGATCGAGCGCCTGAAGGCTGCCGACGCGGACGCGACCCTGTTCGAGGATTTTGGCGCCTACCCGGCCGAGGCCGCCCCCTCCGCCTTCATCGGGCGCGCCATCTCCCGCCGGGCCAACGTCGCCATGGGCACCGGGCAGGCGGCCAGCCGGATCGGCTTCGTCGTCATGCGGGTCACCCCCCTCCTGTTCGACCGGACCCTCTCGGATCGCGGCGGGCTCGGCGAGACCGGGCAGGTGATGGCCATCGGTTCCGACAGCCGGCTGCGCAGCAATCCGCCCCTGTCCACCGGCGCCCAGGCCGGTAAGCCGGTGTCCGATCTCGGCATCGACAAGGAGGTTCTGACGGCCACCCGCCCCTTCACCTACGGCGCCAGCGACGGAACCCGGATGGCGGCGACCGCGAAGGTGTCGGTGATGGGCGTCCCCTGGACGATCCTGGCCGAGCAATCCGAGGGCGAGACCCTCGGCGCGGTGGACACGCTCACCCGCGCCCTGGCGATCGCCGCCCTGATGGTTCTGACGGGCACCGCGATCTTCGGTTTCCTGTTCGCCCGCACCATCGTTCGTCCCCTCGCGGCGCTGACCCGCGCGCTCCAGGCGCTGGCGCGCCGGGAGGTGCTGGCCGAGGTTCCGGGGAGCCGTCGCTCGGACGAGATCGGCGGG
>JAKONB010000098.1 GCA_022702195.1 Beijerinckiaceae bacterium
GCAGGATCCGCGAGAGGAAGTTCTGCGCCCGCGGCGAGCGGGCATGGCCGAAGAAATCGTCCTTGCGAGAATCCTCGACGATCTCTCCCTTGTCCATGAAGATCACCCGGTCGGCGACCTTACGGGCAAAGCCCATCTCGTGGGTCACGACCATCATGGTCATGCCTTCCTTGGCGAGTTCCACCATCACGTCCAGCACTTCGCCGACCATCTCGGGGTCGAGGGCCGAGGTCGGCTCGTCGAACAACATCACCACCGGGTTCATGGCGAGTGCGCGGGCGATGGCGACGCGTTGCTGCTGACCGCCTGAGAGCTGGCCCGGGTACTTCTTGGCGTGCGCGCTGAGGCCGACGCGGTCGAGCAAAGTCAGGCCAGTATCGAGGGCCACGCCCCGGTCGCGGCCGAGCACCTTGACCTGGGCCAGGGTGAGGTTGTCGGTGATCGAGAGGTGCGGGAACAGCTCGAAATGCTGGAACACCATGCCGACCCGGGCGCGCAGCTTCGGCAGGTTGGTGCGCTTGTCGCGGATCGCCGTGCCATCCACCACGATCTGACCCTCCTGGAACGGCTCGAGCGCGTTCACGCATTTGATGAGCGTCGACTTGCCCGAACCGGACGGGCCGCAAACTACGACGACTTCACCCTTCTTCACCGCGGTGGTGCAGTCGGTCAGCACCTTGAAATCGCCGTACCACTTGCTGACCCCATCCAGGGTGATCATCGATCCGGTCCCGCCAAGATCCTTCGGGGCCGTGTTCAAGGGTGGGCGCATCGGACATCCTGGGACTCGCACGGCGTAAGCCACGCTGCCTCATGCAAACCGCGTACCCGCCTGCGTATCTCCGCCGGGGGCGTCATCCGTGTCGCCACGGTCGGAGAACAGGCGGGAATCTCCCTGCCATGGGCGGCACGGCCGCGATGGGGGGCATCTTTGACATCGGACCTCCACACCGCGACCGATGTTCGATCCGGGCACTGGCCCGCCGTGTCCTCACATCGGTTCAGGGGGGCAAGCGCGCGCGGGAGTTGAGGATCGCCGGAGCGGAATGCGCCTTGGCGTCTCACGAAGACGTGAATCGGCAAAAGACGTTGTCCGATCCGGTCGATCGCATTTGGCTGCGTTCTGGCGCGAATGGTGGAAAGTGAGGGCCTTTATGACCATCCATGGTGATAGCATCGGATCGTCTTGGGCATATGAATATTTTGAAAAATCGGATTTTGCAATTTAAATTCATCAATACATCAGGATTCATGAGTTGAATATTTCATTAATGGAATATTTATGGAATAATTATAAACAGCACAGGTCCATGCGGATGGCCAGCATCCCTCTCGCGCGATTGATCGACAGATGAGCTTATTCGGAAAAAGCGACGCGGATTTCCAGCTGGAAGCCCTGAATCGAGCGCAAGCGATCGTTGAATTTAAGCTCGATGGTACGATCGTCACCGCGAACAAGAATTTTTTGGATGCCGTCGGGTATTCGTTCGCCGAAATTCAGGGCCAGCATCACAGTCTGCTGGTGGATCCGGTTGAGCGGGACGCTGCAGCCTACCGGGTGTTCTGGGCGGCTTTGGCGCGCGGCGAGGCTCAGACCGATGCGTTCAAGCGGATCGCCAAGGACGGCCGCCCGATCTGGATGCGGGCGACCTACAACCCGATCCTCGGGCGCGACGGCAAGCCCACCAAGGTGGTCACGTTCGCCACCGACATCACCGCTGAGGTCCTTCGCAACATCGATCACGAGGGACAGGTTCAGGCGCTGCACCGGTCGCAGGCCATCATTGCGTTCGCGCTCGACGGGACCATCCTCACCGCCAATGCGCATTTCCTCGCCATGATGGGCTACAGCCTGGACGAGATCCGGGGACAGCATCACGGCCTCTTCGTCGAGCCCGCCTTCCGGAACGGTCCGGCCTACAAGCAGTTCTGGGAGTCGCTCGGTCGGGGTGAGTACGTGGCCGACGGGTTCAAGCGGATCGCCAAGGGCGGGCGCGAGGTCTTCATCCAAGGCACCTACAACCCGATCTTCGACCGCGAGGGGCGGCTGCTCAAGGTGGTCAAGTTCGCCACCGACATCACCGCGCAGGTGCTTCGCAGCGTCGATCACGAGGGGCAGCTTCAGGCGCTGCAACGGTCACAGGCCATCATCGAGTTTTCGGTCGACGGGACCGTCCTCACCGCCAATACAAACTTCCTCGACACGCTGGGGTATCGGCTGGACGAGATTCAGGGGCGGCATCACAGTCTTTTCGTCGAGCCGGCCTTCCAGAGCAGCGCGGCCTACAGGCAGTTCTGGGAGACGCTCGGTCGGGGTGAGTACGTGGCCGACGAGTTCAAGCGGATCGCCAAGGGCGGGCGCGAGGTCTTCATCCAGGGCAGCTACAATCCGATCTTCGACCGCGAGGGCCGGCTGCTGAAGGTGGTCAAGTTCTGTGTCGACGTGACCGCGCAGGTGCTGCGCCGGAACCGCCGAGCCGAGGCGCAGGTGGTGATCGCCGCCGATCTCAACGCCATCGCGGGGGCGGCCAGCAGCGCGTCACTCCAGGCCAATCAAGCGGCGCAGGCCTCCACCCAGGTGTCCTCGGACATCCAGACCGTCGCGTCGGGGGCCGAGGAACTGGCCGCCTCCGTGTCCGAGATCAGCATGCAGGTGACGCACGCCTCGGAGATCTCGGGACAGGCGGTCCGGCAGGCGGAGCAGACCGGCTCGATCATCGCGGGCCTGAGTGGGGCCGCCACCCGGATCGGCGAGGTCGTCGCCCTGATCCAGGGGATCGCCGCGCAGACCAACCTGCTCGCGCTGAACGCCACCATCGAGGCGGCGCGTGCGGGTGAGGCCGGCCGCGGCTTCGCCGTGGTCGCCACGGAGGTGAAAGCCCTGGCCGCACAGACCTCGAAGGCCACGGAGCAGATCAGCAGCCAGATCCTGGCGACCCAAGATGCGACGCACCAGGCGGTGGGGGCGATCGACTCGATCCAGCGCACCATCACGACGTTGAACGAGGTGGCGAGCGCGATCTCGGCGGCGGTGGAGGAGCAGAGCGCCGTTACGCGCGAGATGTCGGCCAGCATGCAGACGGCGTCCACGAGCGTCGGCCTGATCACCGGCAGCCTCAGCGAGATCGCCTGCGCCACCGAGGAGGTGGATGCCGCCACCCAGAAAGTCCGCGAGGCCGCCCAGGCGGTGGCCTGAGGGGTCGCCGATCCTCAGAGGACGCTGCGTTGTCTGGAAAACACAGCGTCCTCTGAGGGGAATGCCATGACTTTCTCGGAGAACCGGTTCCCGATTCTCCGCATCACACTCCGGCGCAAGCGCGGATGTATCACACTCTGGCGCAAGCGCGGATGTCATGGGCCAGGGCGTCGACCCGTTCCGGGTCGGCGTCCCAGGCGAACATGAACCGCGCCGCGCCGCCGATGAAGGTGTAGAACTGCCATCCGCGCGCCCGCAGGGCGGCCTGGGCCGGCTCGGACAGATTGAGGAACACCCCGTTCGCCTCGACCGGGGCCGCCAGTGTCACGCCGGGAAGGTCCGCGACAGACTCGGCGAGCCGGGTGGCGCTAGCATTGGCATGGCGGGCGTGGCGCAGCCAGGCGCCGTCCTCCAGCATTCCGACCCAGGGGGCCGCGAGGTAGCGCATTTTCGAGGCGAGCTGGCCCGCCTGCTTGCAGCGATAGTCGAAATCCGCGGCGAGCGCGCGATCGAAGAAGATCACCGCTTCGCCGATCGCCATGCCGTTCTTGGTGCCGCCGAAGCACAGCACGTCGACGCCCGCCTTCCAGGTGATCTCCGCCGGGGTCGCGCCGAGGCTGGCGCAGGCATTGGCGAAGCGTGCCCCGTCCATGTGCAGGCGCAGGCCCTTCTCTCGGCAGAGGTCCGAGAGGGCGGCGAGTTCGGCTGGAGTATAGACCCGGCCGGTCTCGGTCGCCTGGGTCACCGTCACGGCGCGGGGCTTGGGGAAGTGGATGTCGGTGCGCTTCTCGGCGATCGCCCGCACCGCGGCCGGGGTGAGCTTGCCGTCGGCGCTCGGCGCGATCAGGAGCTTCGAGCCGTTGGAGAAGAATTCCGGCGCGCCGCACTCGTCGGTCTCCACATGCGCGCTCTCGGCGCACACGACGCTGTGGTAGCTCTGGCACAGAGCGGCCAGGGCGAGCGCGTTGGCGGCGGTGCCGTTGAAGACGAAGAACACCTCGCAATCGGCCTCGAACAGCCGGCGAAAGCCGTCGGCGGCGGCCTGCGTCCAGGAATCGGCGCCGTAGGCCGGGGCGTGACCGGCATTGGCCCGCGCCGTCGCGGCCCAGGCTTCGGGGCAGATCCCAGCATAATTGTCGCTGGCGAATTGCTGCGGGATGTCAGTCACGTCGGGTCCATCCTCGATCGGCAGGCGATGCCTCCTGTTTAGATCATGCCGAATGGCGATGCGGGAAGCGTGACGGCGCATGCCAGCCCGGCCCGATGGAGCGCCGGATCGCCGGAGACGGATTGACAGGGGCCTGGCGGGCGGGCTGTCTCCCGGAGATTCGCCATGCTGTTCACCCGCCTCTCCGACGATCTGTTCAAGCCGCTCGCCTCGCCGAGCCGGGCCTTCAACGCGGTTCTGCTGCTGCACCTGCACGCCAAGGTGTTCGGCGACACCGCCGAGCCCCTGCGCAAGAGCGAGTTGCTGGCCGCCATCGGCGATTTCTCCGCCGATTTCGCCCAGGGGGAGATCGCCGACGACGAAGCGACACCCGTCGATCCGGTGGAGCGGCGCTCGGCGGTCTACCGCCGCCTGCTCGAGGCCGGCTGGCTGGTGGAGCGGCGCGAGCGCTACGTGCCGGTGGTGGAGTTCGACCCGGAAGCCCGCATGCTGGTGGAGGAACTGGCCCGCCTCGACCGGGGTGAGACCCGCTCCTATGGCGGCGCGGTTCTGGACGTGCTGGGGAGCCTGGAGAGCGCCACCGCCAACCCGGCCGAGCGCTCGGAGGCCCTCGTCAACGCCGCCAAGTCGTCGCGCGCCTTCCTCAGCCATCTGCGCAGTCTCGCCGGCTCCATGCGCAAGATCGAGGAGCGGATTCTGCGCGAGGCGGACCAGAGCAGCGCCTTCCGGCTGTATTTCGACGAATTCGTCGCCCGCCACCTCGTCAGCGACTACCGGACTCTGCACACGCGGTTCAACCCGTTCCGTTTCCGCTCCGGCATCGTGCGCGAGGCCGGCCGGGCCTTGCGCGACCCGCTGACCATCCTGGCCCTGGCCGAGGCGGGTTTTCGTGAGGGGCGGGCGCCCGACGCGGAGGCCGCCGAGCGGGCGGTCCGCGCCGACCTCACCGAGATCCTCGCGATCTTCGAGGGACTCGACCGGCATCTCGACGTGGTGGCCGAGATCGTAGCCCGGCTCGAACGCCGGATCGCCGTTGCCCTGCGCTACATGGATCACCGTGATTCCGACCGGATCGAGCGCACCGCCGCTGCCCTGCGGGCGGTGGCGGCCCTCGACGCGGAGGCGCTGGACAGAATGCCAGCGGCCCAGGTCTCGCTCCTGCGCGCGCCCATCGGCGAGCCGCATCTCTATAGCCCACGCATGCGCCGGCCACCGATCGAATCCGAGCCCCTGCCGGAATTCCACACCGATCCGGCGGTGGAGGCCTTTATCGCCGCCAAGGATGCCTTCCGCCGGCGCGTGTCCGTGACGCCGGAGCGGGTCGTCGCCTTTGTTGAAGGCAAGCTCGGGCGCGGTCGGGCGATTCGCGGCTCGCAGATCGCCATCGCCGATGTCGACGAGTTCGTGGTGTTCCAGCGCCTGCGCGAGATCGACGTGCTGTTCGACGGCGTGCTCAGCAGCCGCTACCGGCTGTCGCGGGTGGCGGGACGCGTTTCCAACGGCTGGCTGGACTGCCCTGACTTCCTCGTGGAACGCCATTCCGGCCGGGCCGGTTGAGTTTTTCTCGCGCCCTGCCCGCTGCCGTGTCTCGCTGCATGTGAAAAACGGCGACGAGCGGGGCTTTTCGTGAGGTGCCCGGGGCCATTTACTCCGGCACGTCGCGCGCAGGACTTGGCAACGGCGCCGCCTGGGTTCACTCTCATTGACAAACGCGCACGAAGACGCGCCGATACCAAGCTGGGAGTGATGCCGATGGCTTCTGCCAAATGCCTGATCAAATCCGCCTGGATCGCCGTCGAGGTCAATCGCGACCGCTGCGAGCGTGTCCTCGTCGTCGAGACCTACATCGCGGTCAGCCCGCTGGAACTGAACTACGATGCCGCGCGCTACGAGACCGTGGTGGCCGAGGTGCAGCGGGTGCTGGCCGCCAACCCGTCCTTCGACCGCGCCTCAATCCTGAGCATGCATCGCGATACCGCCTGCCTGTCGCTGTTTCGGACCAGCCCGGCCGTCGCCGCCTGAATCGCGACGGGCTTGGCTGTGTCCCCGAGAGCCGGGTAGTGCTGCGCCCCGAGTGGTGCCGAATCCGCTCGACCTCACGCGGGGCATCGCCATGTTGGAACCCTTTCGCGCCATCGTTGATGGTGACGAGCCACCGCCGCCCGGTGCCCGCGCGCCCTCCGAGGAGGAGCTGATCCGCGCGCTGCAGGTGCTGCTGAAGAGCCAGTGCGTCTATGCCGGCAGCCCCGGCATCGGCCGCTCCTACGAGATCGCCCGGCATTACGCGCCGTTCTTCCAGGCCTATTTCGCCTGCCTCGGCTACGGCTTCGAGGTCTCGCATCGCGACCAGATGGTGTTCCTGCGCCTGCCCCCGGACGGCGTTCGGCACGATGGCCAGTCGGAGCGCCTGCGCAAGGACGAGACCCTGGTGCTCCTGGCCCTGCGTCTCGCCTACGAAGAAGGGCTGCGGGCGCATCGGGTCACTACGGAGGGCGTCGTCGAATGCACCACCGACGACATCGCCGAATCGATCCGGACCGCCACGCGCAGCGACCCGCCGGAGGAGACCCGTCTCCTTGAGATCCTGCGCCTGTTCTCGCGCAAGGGGGCCTTGCGCCTCGGCGAGCGCGACAAGGCCGAAAAACTCACGCCCCTGATGGTGCTGCCCGGCATCTCCGTGCTGTCGCCGGATGCCTGGATGGAGCAGGTGCGTGCCTGGGCCGCCGCCCGTGGCGAGGAGATCGAATAGGGGCGGGAGAGGGCGAACAGCGGAAGGGCGTCCGTATGGTTAAGATTTCACATGAAAACTCCGTGCCCCATTCCCTTTCGCTGCCTGAAAACGAGGGTGAAGGCTTCGCGCGCTGAACGCCGTGTCCGCGTGTCGCGATTGCACCAGGGGGGGCGGGACGTCCGGGTGGGGCGGCCGCTGCGGCTTGCATCGCCGGTCCGGGCCGTCCATGGCAACGGGACCATTGCCAATCCGGGACTCAAAGCGGCCGCCCGTTCGTGTATCGCCTCACCGACATCGTCCTTTCCAACTGGTACCTGATTCGCCGCGAGCAGATCCGCATCCGGGGCGCGGCTGCCCTTGTGGGGCCGACCGGGGCCGGAAAATCGACGATCTTCGACGCGGTCGGCACGGTCCTGGCCGGCAACAATGCCAGCCGTCTGGCACTCAATGCCTCGGCTTCGGGCCGCAGCGCCCGCACCGTGCGCGACTATTGCCTGGGTTGGATCAGCGACCCGGCGGAGGGTGGGCGCCCGACCCGTGAGGCCTGCGAGACGCTGATCGTCCTGGTGTTCGAGAACGAAGTCACCGGCCGCGTGGTCTCGGTGGGGCTGGCTCTGGCCGCCCGCGCCGAGGAAAGCCGCGAGACGACCGTATCGCGCTTCATCAGCGTCGGGCACCGGTTCGAGATCGCCGATTACGTGCGCGAGACAGCGGAGGGCAGCTTCGTCGCCCCCTGGGCCGAGATCGCCAAGGATGTGCGCCAGCGCAGCGACCTCTTCGAGGAGTTCCGCGCCTCGGGCGAGCGCTTCACCGCCGAATTGCTGGCGATCCTGCGCGAGGGCGCGCCGGTGCCCGAGCCGCGCCATTTCCTGCGCACCTTCTCGAACGCGGTGGCGTTCAAGCCGATCTTCGATTCCAGCGCCTTCGTGCGCTCCTTCGTGCTGGAGCCCGAGCCCCTCGACGTCGCCCGCATCCGGCAATCGGTGGAGAATTGGCGCCGTCTGCTGGAGACCATCGAGGAGCTGGAGCGGCGCCTGACGCACCTTGCCCGCATCCTGCTGCGCTACGAGACCTGGGCCGAGGCGAGCCTGTCGGCGGCCCTCGACGAGCTGCGGGCGGCCGGCGCCGACCTACGCCGCCGCGTCCTCGACACCACCACCGCCCGGCGGAATCTCAAGGAGGTGGCCGAGCGCCTGCGCATCGCCCGCGAGAGCGTGGCCACCAGCCAGGGCTTCGTGCGCGACATCGACGGGGAGATCGCCACCAGGAAGGCGATGCTGGCCGGCACCGCCACGGAAGGACGCTTGGCCGCCTCCAATGCCGGCCTCGCCATGCTGG
>JAKONB010000101.1 GCA_022702195.1 Beijerinckiaceae bacterium
CCCCGGCCTCGAAGCGGCGATGGATGTCCGGCGTGAGCATGACCTGAGGCGCGCTGTCCCGGATCGCCGCCGCGGCCATGTCGGCAAAGGCATCGAGATCCGCCCCTTCGATCCCGATGACGAGGCCCGGATTGGTGCAGAACTGACCGGCCCCCAGGGTGAGCGACTGGACGAATCCGGCGGCCAAAGCGGCGCCGCGCGCCTGCAGGGCGGCGGGGAACAGCAGGACCGGGTTGATCGAGCTCATCTCGGCATAGACCGGGATCGGCTCCGGGCGCCGAGCCGCAATGTCCATCAGGGCGAGGCCGCCGCTGCGCGAACCGGTGAAGCCCACCGCGCCGATCCGCGGATCGGCGACCAGGGCCGCGCCCAGGGCCTGAGAGGGGCCGGGCAGATAGGAGAAGACGCCCTCGTGCAGGCCGCAGGCGGCCACCGCCGCCTGCACCGCGCGGGCGACGAGTTCACCCGTGCCCGGATGGGCCGGATGGCCCTTCACGACGACGGGACAGCCCGCCGCGAAAGCCGAGGCGGTGTCGCCGCCGGCCACCGAGAAGGCCAGGGGGAAGTTGCTTGCGCCGAAGACCGCCACGGGTCCGAGCGCCACGTTTCGGCGCCGCAGGTCCGGCCGCGGCAGCGGGCGGCGTTCCGGCAGGGCCGGATCGATCGTCGCCTGAATCCAGTCCCCCTCCCGGACGGTCCCGGCGAAGAGGCGCAGTTGGGCGATCGTGCGAGCGCGCTCGCCCTCCAGCCGCGCCCGTGGCAGACCCGTCTCCCGCGCGGCCCGGTCGATCAGCGCGTCACCGAGCTCCGCCACATGGTCGGCCACGGCCTCGAGGAACGCCGCCCGCGTCTCGGGAGCGGTCTCCGAGAAGGCGGGGAAAGCCGCCTCTGCCAGGAGACAGGCCCGTTCCACCTCGGCCGGGCCGGCACTGGAGAAAGCCGGCTCCAAGACTTCGCGCGTCGCCGGATCGATCGCGCGGAACGTCTCCGACGTTGTGACGTGACTTGCGCCGATCAGAATCGAGCCATCGACCATCGTTCTCGTCCCGATCTTATTACTCATACAAATAACATTAATGGGATTTCAACCTGATCGCAAGCCGCTCGATCGGCTTTCTGCCCAGCCAGCCCGGACTGGCGTCGATCCTGTGTGGGGCGATGGTCTCATGCCCATCTGACAGGGTATCCCGCCCATCCTGCGCCAGGAAGATATGCGTTCTCGTCAGGACTCGGATGGTACACCCTCTCTCGGTATTCGATCTGATCATCGAATTATTCAATGGGATGTCGATCGGTATGGTGGACGTCGGTCTCCGCTTTGCCGGGGAGATACGAAGTATGGTGTATCGCGCAGGCGATCACTGACTTTTGCTTTCCTTGCATCCCCCTGCGGGATGTTCTCGCTTTCACGGATCATCGCTAGCATTCGACCGAAATTCTGCTCCTACAAAAAGACACCTTTGCGTGGCGGCGCCGATTGAACAAGGCTCCGCTTCTCAGCTCGAAGAAATCGTGTATGCCAGAAGCCAAAGGGCGGCCCCGTTGCGGCGATCGGAGACATTGGTGAAGCGGAGGCCTCCTCTGGAAGACATCACGTTGCCGATGGCTTTCTCGGGGGCGCCCCGGATCCACGGCAATGTCGCCCGCGAGATGGGCATCGCCATTCTCGGTGGGCGCTACGCCCCCGGGGACGTGCTGCCGGGCGAGATCGAATGCGCCGAGCAGCTAAAGGTCTCCCGCACGGCCTATCGCGAGGCCATGCGGATCCTGAGCGCCAAGGGCCTCGTGGAGAGCCGGCCCAAGGTCGGCACCCGGGTCAGCCCCCGCGTCCGGTGGAACCTGCTCGATCCCGACATTCTCGCCTGGGCGTTCGAGGCCGAGCCGAGCGAATCCCTCATCCGCGACCTGTTCGAGCTGCGCATGATCGTCGAGCCCGCGGCCGCCGCCCTGGCGGCCGAGCGACGGTCCGGCGAGGACATCGCCCGAATGGGGCATGCCCTCGAGGAGATGGCCCGGTACGGGCTGAACACCGCCGAAGGCCGCGCCGCCGATCAGGCCTTCCACCACGCGATCCTGGTGGCGGCCCGCAACGTCACGCTGATCGCCCTGTCGAGTTCGATCGCCGCCGCCGTCACCTGGACCACCATCTTCAAGCAGCGCCGACGCGCCCTTCCGCGCGACCCCATGCCCGACCATCGCGCGCTGTACGAGGCGATCGTGCTGGGGGATCCGGTCCTGACGCGCGAGAAGATGACCGATCTCGTCCGCTTCGCGCTCAGCGATACCGAGACGTCGATGCAGCCCTGACATCCGCCGGATTTCGGGCGCGCGACCCGTGAGATCCGGCGGAGGCCGGATCAGTGGTTGTCGCGGGGCACGCCGCGCGTCTGGGCGATCCGCTGATAGGCCTCGGCCCCCTCGAGGATCGCACCGGTCTGCATCTGGCCGACGATCCTGCGCTGCATCTCCTGCCAGGGCGTCTGCGCCGCCGGGAAGGCGTAGCCGCCCCGGGCCTCGAGCGCGCGCCGGCGCTCGGCGAGTTCGTCCGCGTCGATCAGCACGTCCGCTGTGCCGCGCCGAAGATCGATCCGGATGCGGTCCCCGGTCCGCAGCACGGCGAGACCGCCGCCGGCCGCCGCCTCGGGCGAGGCGTTGAGGATGGACGGCGAACCCGAGGTGCCGGATTGGCGCCCATCGCCGATGCAGGGGAGCGCGTGCACGCCGGCCCGGATGAGATGGGCGGGGGGGCGCATGTTCACCACCTCGGCGGCGCCGGGATAGCCCACCGGACCGGTCCCGCGCATCACCAGCAGCGTGTCCGGCGTGATGTCGAGGCTCGGATCGTCGATTCGGGCGTGGTAATCCTCCGGCCCGTCGAACACCACGATCCGCCCCTCGAAGGCGTCCGGATCCTCCGGGTTCGAGAGGTAGCGCGAGCGGAACTCCTCCCCGATGACGCTGGTCTTCATGATCGCGGAGACGAACAGGTTGCCCTTCAGCACCAGGAAGCCGGCGGCCGCCTTGAGCGGCGCCTCGATCGGGCGGATCACCGCTTCGTCGTCGATCTCCGCAGCCCGGCAATTGTCGCCGATCGTGCAGCCGTTCACGGTGAGGGCGGATTCGTGGATCAGGCCGCGGCGCATGAGCTGGGACACCACCGCCGGCACGCCGCCGGCCCGGTAGTAATCCTCGCCGAGATACTCTCCGGCGGGCTGGAGATTGACCAGGAGCGGCACATCCAGCCCGTGGATCTGCCAATCGGTGATGTCGAGCTCCGCGCCCACATGCCGGGCGATCGCCGCCAGATGGATCGGCGCGTTGGTCGAGCCGCCGATGGCGGAATTCACCACGATCGCATTGAGGAAGGCGTCGCGGGTCAGGATATCGGAGGGCTTGAGATCCTCGGCCACCATCTCGACGATCCGCAGACCCGTCCGGTACGCCACCTCCTGCCGGTCGCGGTAAGGCGCCGGGATCGCCGCTGAGCCGGGCAGCATCATCCCCAGAGCCTCGGCCAGCGAGTTCATCGTCGTCGCCGTGCCCATCGTGTTGCAATAGCCCGCCGAGGGGGCCGACGAGGTGACGAGCTTGATGAAGCCGGCCTGATCGATCTTGCCGGTGGCGAGCATCTCGCGCGCGCGCCAGACGATCGTCCCGGAGCCGGTCCGCTGCCCTTTGTACCAGCCGTTGAGCATCGGCCCCACCGAGAGGGCGATGGCCGGAATGTTCACCGTGGCAGCGGCCATCAGGCAGGCCGGCGTGGTCTTGTCGCAGCCGGTGGTCAGCACCACCCCGTCGAGGGGATAACCGTAGAGCAGCTCCACCAGGCCCAGATAGGCGAGGTTGCGGTCGAGGCCCGCCGTGGGGCGCTTGCCGGTTTCCTGGATCGGATGGACCGGGAATTCCAGCGGAATCCCGCCCGCCTGGCGGATGCCCTCCCGCACCCGCTCGGCCAGGACCAGATGATGGCGGTTGCAGGGCGAGAGGTCGGAGCCCGTCTGGGCGATTCCGATGATCGGCCGGCCGGATTGCAGCTCCTCCAGGCTGAGGCCGAAATTCAGGTACCGCTCGAGGTAGAGCGCCGTCATGTCGATATTGTCTGGGTTATCGAACCAGGCGCGCGAGCGCAGGGGGCGACGTGCGGGCGTATCGGTCATTTCGGGGTCCGGCTGGAATCGGCGGGAAGAGTCGAGAAGCGGTAGGTGATGATGGTCCGATAGGTCGCGCCGGGGTCGAGGCGGGCCGATCCGAAGGCCGGTTGGTTCGGCGTGTCGGGGAACAGTTCGGGCTCCAGGGCCAGGGCGTCCGATTGCCGGTACGGGCGGCTGGATTTGCCCACCGCCGTCGCATCGAGGAAGTTGCCGGTGTAGAACTGCACCCCCGGCTGATTGCTGCCCATCTCGAGCACGCGGCCCGAGATCGGGTCCTCGACCCGCGCCACCGGATGGGGCGTCGCCGTGGGCGCCTTCGCCACCACGAAATTGTGGTCGTAACCGCGGCCCAGCACGATCTGCGGGTCGCTCCCGTCCCGGATGCGGGCGCCGATCACGGTGGTCGTGCGGAAGTCGAACGGCGTGCCGGCCACGGGGGCGAGGGTTCCAGTGGGAATCAAAGTGGCGTCCACCGGGGTGTAATGCTCGGCGGGGATCGTCAGCCGGTGGTCGAGGATCGAGCGCCCCGAGCCCTCGCCGGCCAGGTTGAAGAAGCTGTGGTTGGTGAGATTGACCACCGTCGGCTTGTCCGTCGTGGCGCGGTACTCCACCGACAGGGTGTTGGTCTCGTCGAGCGTATAGGTGGCCGTGACGGTGAGCGTGCCGGGATACCCCTCCTCGCCATCCGGGCTCACGTAGCGGAGCGTCACCGCGGGGGCGACGCCGGTGCTCACCTCGGTGATCGTCCACAGGCGCTTGTCGAACCCCGCGACGCCGCCATGCAGGGCGTTCGGCCCATCGTTGGCGGCGAGGGTGTAGGTGGTCCCGTCCAGGGTGAAGCGTCCTGCCCGGATCCGGTTGGCGTAACGGCCGACGCTGACACCGAAATAGTTGGGCTTGGCGAGGTAGCCGGCCATGTCGGCGTAGCCGAGCACGACGTCGGCCGATTGGCCGTTGCGGTCCGGCACCTCGAGGGTCCGCAGCAGCGCCCCCCAGGCGATGATCCGGGCTTTCATGCCGTTGCCGTTCGTCAGCGTGACCTCCTCGACCGGGCGGCCGTCGGGCGATGTCCCGAAGGTCGTCCGCTTCGCCTCGCCGGCGCCCGCCAGGCCCGGCGACAGCGCTGTCCAGGCACAGGCCAGGGCGATTCCCCATGTCCGCATGTGGTCCTCCTCCGAAACGGTCTTGTGATGCGCCGGTCGTACGCCGGCTTGGTGATCGGCTTGGCTGTTGACGCCGAATGGCCTCCTATATACTCAGACAAATGAAAATAACAACAAGCGGCCGCCGAACGAGCCGTCACCTTCTAGGAGAGGAGATACCTATGGCAGGATTGATGACCGGTGAGCGCGCCCATACAGGGGCGTCCGCACCCTCCCCGGCATCCGCCGGCGGAACCCGTTACCGCCCGGCGCTGACGCTGCTGGCGAGCCTGTTTTTCATGTGGGGCTTCATCACCGTCATCAACAACACGCTGCTTCCGCACCTGCGCAGCGTGTTCGACCTCGACTACACCCAGACCACCCTCATCGAATCGGTGTGGTTCATCGCCTATTTCGTGGCGTCGATCCCGGCGGCCAAGCTGATCGAGCGGGTGGGGTATCAGCGCGCCCTGGTGATCGGGCTCGGAATCATGGCCGCCGGCACGCTGGGCATGGTGCCGGCCGCGCGCATCCCCTCCTTCGGGGTCACGCTCGTGGCTCTGTTCGTGATCGCCAGCGGCATCACCCTGCTGCAGGTCGCGGCCAATCCCTACGTCGCGGTGGTCGGGCCGGCCGAGAGCGCCTCGTCGCGGCTGAACTTGGTCCAGGCCTTCAATTCGCTGGGAACGACGCTGGCCCCGCTCTTCGGCGGCTACCTCATCCTCGGACGATCGGCGTCGGGCAATGCCGCCTTGAGATCGGAGGTCCTGACCCCGGCCGAGCGCCTCGCCGATGCGCAATCGGTGCAGTTGCCCTACCTGATCGTCGCCGCCGTGCTGATCCTCCTGGCCGTCGTCATCGCCCGCTTCCCGCTGCCCGCCATGGGCAACGCCTCCGGCCGCGTCGCCAAGGCCGAGCGCGCCGCCCATTCCCTGTGGCGGCACCGCAACCTCGTCTTCGCCGTCCCGGCGATCTTCATCTATCTCATCGCGGAAATCGGCGTCTCGAACCTCTTCATCAACTTTGTTTCCCAGCCGGAGATCGGAAACCTCACCCACAGGCAGGCCTCGCATTACCTGTTCCTGCTCTGGGGCGGCATGATGATCGGCCGTTTCGCCGGCAGCTACCTGATGCGCCGCTGGGCCGCCGAACACGTCCTGGCCGCCTCCGCCATCGGTGCCCTCGTGGTCATGCTGATCACGAGCTTCGCCACCGGTCCCGTAGCGATGTGGGCGCTGATCTCCGTCGGCCTGTTCCATTCGATCATGTTTCCCACGATCTTCACCCTCGGCATCCGGGGCCTCGGCCCCCTCACCGAGGAAGGCGCGGGACTGCTGGTGATGGCCATTGCGGGCGGCGCGCTCGTGGTGGTCCAGGGCTGGCTCGCCGATCGGTTCGGCCTCCAGCATTCCTTCTTGCTCACCGCCGCCTGCGAGGTCTACGTGCTCGCCTTCGCCCTCTGGGGCTCCCGCACGGCCGAGGCCGCCGGCGGCCATGCCCTGGCCCGCGACCTTCCGCAGGTTGCCGACGCGGCCTGACCGGCCGCGACGAGCCCCGCCCCCCCGGCCGCCGGCGCCTCGCGGGGCGCCGGCGACGGGGACAGCAGATGGAGGGAGCGGATGATGACAGGCCAAGTGACGATCGTCGCGCGCGAAGGCCGCGACAGGCTCGGTGAGGGGCCGGTCTGGATTCCCGAGCGCGAGGCCCTGTTCTGGGTAGATATCGAGGCGCCGGCGGTCCACTGGCTGGAGGGCGCCAGCCGTCGGGTTCAGACCCACGCTTTCCCGGAGCCGGTCGGCTGGATCATCCCGCGG
>JAKONB010000107.1 GCA_022702195.1 Beijerinckiaceae bacterium
GACCGGCGCTGGTGACCGGAAATTCCATCGTCATCAAGCCGAGCGAGGAGACGCCCCTCAACGCGGCGGCCTTCGTCGATCTGCTCGACGGCCTCGACATCCCGGACGGCGTCATCAATTTCGTCTACGGCACCGGCGCGGGCGTCGGCGAGGCGATCTGCTCGCATCCCGATGTGGGCCTGATCAGCTTCACCGGCAGCGCCGCCACGGGCTCGCGCATCATGGCGGCCGCTGCCCGCAATGTCACCAAGGTCAATCTCGAACTCGGCGGCAAGGCGCCGGCCATCGTGCTCAAGGACGCCGATCTCGACAAGGCCGCCAAAGCGGTGGCCGCCTCCCGCACCCTGAACAGTGGTCAGGTCTGCAACGCCGCCGAGCGGGTCTATGTCGAGCGGTCGGTGGCGGAGGACTTCACCGCGCGCGTCACCGCCGAGATGAGGCAGCTCCGCGTGGGCGATCCGCTCGGCAACACCGAGATCGACATGGGTCCGCTGATCAACGGCGCGGGTGTCCGCAAGATCGAGGAACTCGTCCGATCGGCCGTCGAGTCCGGGGCCACCGTGGCGACCGGTGGCCAGGGAACCGCGGAGGACGGCAAAGGCACCTATTTCGAACCGACGGTGCTGGTCGGCTGCCGCCAGGACATGGACGTGATGCGCAAGGAGATCTTCGGCCCCGTGCTGCCCGTCATGATCGTCGACAGCCTCGACGAAGCGATCAGCCTCGCCAACGATACGGAATACGGCCTCACCTCGTCGATCTACACGGACAATCTCGGCAGCGCCCTGAAGGCCAGCCGCGAGCTGAATTTCGGCGAGACCTACATCAACCGCGAGAACTTCGAGGCGATGCAGGGGTTCCACGCCGGAAACCGCAAGTCGGGCATCGGCGGCGCCGACGGCAAGCACGGCCTGTACGAATATACCAGCACGCACGTGGTCTACATCCAGTCGTGAAGAACTGAGGACGACGGTGGTCATATCACGATGACATAAAGGCCATCATGGGGGGCATCGATGAAACGTACCGCGACGCTTGCAGTGTCGGCGGCCCTCGGCCTCGGCGGGATGTCCCTCCCGTCGACCACGGGCCGGGCCGCCGACATCACCTTCGGCATCATCGGACCGCGTGAGTACGAACTTCCGGCCAACTACAAAGATTTCTTCGCCTTCGTTCAGTATTCCGGCAGCAATTCGACATCGCAGTTCTTCGATGCCAAAGGCAACCTGAACAGCATGCCGCGTCAGAATCTCACCGTGGGCCTGAGCAAGTTCGTCCATTTCACCACCATCGATGCCCTGCCGGGCGTCGGCTTCGCACTGGAAGCCATTCTGCCGGAGGCCTCTCTCGAAATTCGGGGCGGCGGCGAACGACTCGGATTCGGCGACACGAGCTGGGGCTTCGCTACCTGCATCAAGCCGACCGACAACAGCACGCTGGGCTTCCAGTCGTTCCTTCAGGCGCCAATCGGCACCGACAATTTCGCCAACAACCACTACGCCCACTATTCCAGCATCCTGTTCGACGTGCAGGGTCAGTATCTCAGCTTCACGGGCGCTGTGGGCGGCGTCTTCCGGGGCGAGCAGCGCGCGCCGGGGGCCGTGCCGGTGGGCCCCGGCACCACGTTCCACACCAACCTGCGCCTCGGCTACAAGCTGAACATGCCGACCCTGCCGGTCGAGCCCTTCGTCGCCCTCGATTATCAGTACAACACGGCGAGCCGCTTCGCGCTGACGAATGCCCTCGTTCCCACCAGCCGGAACCAGGATCTGGCCCTGGGTGCCGGCTTGGCGTTCCTATACGACCCCAAGCAGTCCTTCACGATCCGCTACTCGCGCAGCGTCTACGGCGAGAACGCCCCATCGACCAACGCGATCTATCCGAAGTACGTGTACATAACTTGACAATATAAAATCGAAAGATGACCCCGAGATAGAAATTGTCGCATGGTCAGAATCAAAATGCCTGGACATAATTAGATCCAAGATCTCGAAAGAAGCCGCCGCAAAGGGGGCCGTTCGAGGGACGCCGGAATGCGGCTGCCTGGAATGCTCTCGTGACCTCTCATGTCGTGTCGGGACCGTCCCGGCTGGGGGCGAAACGGGGCTTCCGGGGAACCTGGTCGATCCGTCGCATCCGATCAGCAGAGGAAACGAGCCAGATGTCGGCACCGAACGTCACACGGATCACCATTGACCGGCGCACCGCCCTGCTGGGGCTGGCCGGATGCTGCCTGACGGGTCCGGTCCTCGCGGGTCCTGAGGAGGAGCTCCCGCAGAAGGGTGACACGCTCGCTTTCTCGGACGGTCCCCTCGAAGGCAAACCCGTGCGGCTCGCGGCGATCGTCGAGGGCGAGCCGACACTCGCGGTCGCGGTCGATGCCGCCTCGGGCATCCAGCGGACGGAATCGCGCTTCGCCAAGATCGTCCTGGTGCGCCTGCCCGAGGCGGATATCGATGAGGACACCCGCCCCTATGCGGTGGACGGCGTCATCGCCCTCTCGGCGATCTGCACCCATCAGGGCTGCACGGTCAACGGGTGGAACAAGGACACCAAATCGCTGCTGTGTTTCTGCCACGGATCGGAATTCGTGCCGGGGGAGGGCGGTCGCGTGTCGAAGGGGCCGGCCCGCAAGCGCATCCCGGTTCTGCCCCTCGCCAAGAGCGAAGCGGGCGAGGCGATCGTGGCCGACGCGTTCCGCGGCAAGCCCGGCCCCGGCGTCTGACGCCGGACGATTCGTGCCGTCCCAGGATCGGGGGACGCCCGGCCCGGCGGGACGACTTCGACACCCGATTCCCAGTGAAGATTTGGGACAGACGAGACCGGCGCGCCGGTGTGGTCCGCGAAGCGTGTTCACGGCCCGACGATCGATTTCGCCGTGTCGGCCGATCAAGATCATCACGAGTCAGGGAGATTACCGATGTCGCGAAGACTCCGTCGAACCCCCGTCACCCGGGCGCTCGCCCCGATCGCCACCGTCGCGCTGCTCGGCTGCGCCACCCCCTCCGTGTCGCAGGCGGCCGAGGGCATTCGCGCCTACAAGCCCGTGACGGATACCCGCCTCGCCAATCCCGAGCCGGAGAACTGGCTGCAATACCGCGGCAACTACGCCGGATGGGGCTATAGCCCCCTGGACAAGATCAACGCTGACAACGTCAAGCGCTTGGTTCCCGCCTGGACCCTGTCCACCGGCGTGATGGATGGCCATCAGTCGCCGCCGATCGTCAACAACGGCATCATGTTCGTCTCGACGCCGCAGGCGCAGGTGCTCGCGGTCAATGCCCGCGACGGGCAGGTGCTGTGGCGTTACCAGAAAGACCTGCCGCCCGAGCTGTTTCAGCTCCATCCGACCAACCGAGGCGTCGGCCTCTACGGCGACAAGGTCTATGTCGCCACCACCGATGCCTGCGTCGTCGCGCTGGATGCCGCGACCGGCACCGCGAAGTGGACGAAATGCGTCGCCAAGTGGAGGGACGGCTATTACATGACTCTTTCGCCCCTCGTGGCGAAGGGCAAGGTCGTGGTCGGCGTCTCCGGCGGCGAGTTCGGTGTCCGCGGCTTCATCACCGCGCTCGATGCCGAGACCGGCGAGGAGGCCTGGAAGACCTACACGGTCGCGGGTCCGGGGGACCCTGGCTTCGCCACCTGGAAGGGCGACGCCTGGAAGACCGGGGGCGCGCCCGTCTGGATCCAGGGATCCTACGACGCCACGAACGAGCTGGCCTATTACGGAACCGGCAATGGCGGCCCGTGGATGCCGGACACCCGTCCCGGCGACAATCTCTATTCCACCTCGGTCGTCGCGCTCGACATCAACACCGGTGCCATCAAGGGGCATCATCAATACCACTACAACGATGCCTGGGACTGGGACGAAGTCTCGGCGCCGGTGCTGATCACCATCGACAGGGACGGACGCAAGATTCCCGCCGCCCTCCATGCGGGCCGCAACGGCTATCTCTGGACCCTCGAGACCACCAAGGAGGGGCCGATCAAGTTCGTCGACGCCAAGCCCTTCGTCGAGCAAGACGTGTTCACCGCGGTGGACCCGAAGACCGGACGTCCGACCTACGACGCCGCGAAGGTCCCGAATACCGGCAAGAAATCCTCGTTCTGCCCGAGTCTGTGGGGCGGCAAGGACTGGCCGCCGGAGGCCTACAACCCCGGCACCGGCCTGTTCTACATTCCGGCCAACAACAATCTCTGCGCGGACATCCAGGGCGTCGCGGTCAAGAACCGCAAGCCGGGTGAACTCTACATCGGCGTGCCGGTGGAGGAGATCCTGTCGAGCCTGCGCTTCAAGGATGGTCTCGATGTCAGCAAGCCGGTCAATATCGGCGAGCTCCAGGCTTGGGATCCGAACACCGGCAAGAAGGTCTGGGGGCACGACTTCCAGGATTCGGCGATGTGGGGACCGGTGCTGACGACGGGCAGCGGCCTCGTCTTCGCCGGCGGCACCAGCGACCGGAAGTTCCGCGCCTTCGACGGCAAGAGCGGCAAGGTGCTGTGGGAGATGCGGCTGAACTCCGGTGTGATCGGCGTGCCCTCGTCCTTCATGGTCGATGGCGTCCAGTACGTCTCGGTCCAATCCGGCTGGGGAGTCGATGCCGACCGCATGCTCGGCGGGATCAACAGCCACCTGCCCGAGGAGCGCCGGGTCCGCATGGCGCCGCAGGGCGGCGTGGTGTGGGTATTCAAGGTAATGGATCAGGAGGTCAACGCGAAATGACACGCAGGAAGGCTCCCCTCCTCGCAGCCCTGGCCGGCAGCGTCTGCTGCCTCGCCTCGGCCCTGCCCCTGCGGGCCGCGTCGGACGTCGCGGCAGTCAATGCACCGGATCGGACGGTTCTGCCGTCCGATCCCAACGGGATCGTCAGCTTCGTCACCAGCGCCTTGCGCGATCACGACGAGGCGGCCATCGAGCGGCTCGTGAACTGGGAGGGCGTTCGCGCACCACGCAAGCGCCTGACGCTCTACCAGATCCGGACCACCTTCGGGCGCCCCATCAAGGAGATGGCCGTCGAGGATTTTCCCGCCGACGGCCTCTCCGAGGTGGAGGCACGCGGCACCTTCAAGCTCAACATGCCGGTGACCAAGCGCCTCCGCATCGTCTTCGACGAGGAGGCGGGCGATTCCGATGCAGGACCCGCCAACGTCTTCCTGCTCGGCCAGAAGGACGGCGTGTACCGGATTGCGGTGCTCAATTCCGTCGGTCCCCCCCGCGGCAAGTAGGGACCGCCGCCCCGTCCCCGCCTCTCGGCGGGGCGGGAGATCCTTTCTCTCTGGAAGGGCTTCCTGTCGTTCCCGTCGCCGTCCCGTCCGTCCGGCCGGACCCCGGCGCGGCGCGTTGGATCACCGATCACCATGCATCCGCCCCCCATCACCGAAAGCGCCCCGGACCCGCAGATCCGCCGCGACCACCCGACCGGTCGATCTCTTCGTCGCCGCGACCTGCTCAAGGCCGGCCTCGGCGCCGTGGTCGCGGGCGGCGCGACGGCCGCCGCCGCGGCACCCCCGACGGCCGCAGCGGCGGCGGAGATCGTGCGGCTGAAGCTCGGCAACGATCTGCCGGCCTCCCATTCCGTCAACCGTCGCCTCTCGGAGGCCGTGGCGGCGATCGCGGCCGAAACCCAGGGCCGCCTCGTCATCACGCTGTTCCCGAACAACCAGCTCGGCGGCGATCCCGGCATGCTCTCGCAGTTGCGGACGGGGGCTCTCGAACTCGCGACGATGCCCGGCACGGTGCTGTCGACGCTGATCCCGGCCACCGCGCTGATGGGCCTCGGCTTCGTCTTCACCGGCTACGACCGGATCTGGCCGGCCATCGACGGTGCAGTGGGCGACCATGTCCGCGCCCGCATCGAAGCGGCCGGCATCGCACCGTTCCGGGCGGTCTGGGACAACGGCTTCCGCCAGATCACCAGCAGCACCCATCCGATCCGAACCCCGGAGGATCTGCGCAACTTCAAGATCCGCCTGCCGATGGTGGCGCTCTGGGTGTCGATGTTCCACGCGCTCGGCGCGGCGCCGACCAGCACCCCGCTCAATGACGCCTACCCCGCCCTTCAGACCCGCGTCGCGGACGGGCAGGAGAACCCCCTCGCTCTGATCAACGCGGCGAAATTCTACGAAGTCCAGCGGTTCTGCTCGCTGACCAACCACGCCTGGGACGGATTCTGGCTGCTCGCCAGCGCCAAGGTCTGGGGCACCCTGCCGGCCGAGCTGCGCGCCGTCATGGCCCGGCAATTCGATGCCGCCGCCCTCAGGCAGCGGGAGGACAATCTCGCCGCCGCCACCAGCCTGCGGGCGACCCTCGAAGGGCGCGGCCTCGTCTTCAACGGCACCGATCCGATCCGCTTCCGGCAGGTGCTCGCCGGAACGGATTTCTACGCGCGCGCCCGGCAGCGCTTCGGGGGCGAGGCCTGGGACCTCCTCGAACGCCACGCCGGAACGATCGGGTGAGGCCATGCAGGTGCTCGATCAGCTCCCCTCCCAGCCCGACTCGGTCACGCCGTCCCGCTGGCTGGTCTCTTGCGATCGCTGGCTCACGGCGGCCGTGGACGTCCTCGCCTCCTGCCTCGTGCTGGCCGAGATCGCCGTCCTGCTGTCCGGCGTGCTGGCGCGCTACGTGTTTCACGCTCCCCTGATCTGGACGGACGAACTCGCGGCGATCCTGTTCCTGTGGCTGGGCATGTTCGGGGCGGTGATCGCGCTGCGGCAGGGCAGCCACATGCGGATGACCGCCATCCTCGGCCGGCTGGCACCGGCCCGGCGGGCGGGCGTGGAGACCTTCGCGCAGGCCGCGCCCCTGGCTTTCCTGATCCTCATCCTCCCGGCGGCCTTCGCCTACGCGCACGAGGAAGCCGCCGTGACCACGCCGGCCCTGCAGATCTCGAACGCCTGGCGTTCGGCGGCCCTGCCCATCGGCCTCGCCCTGATGCTCCTCACCGGCTGCCTGCGGACCCTGCGCGACGGCTCACCGCAGCGAAGGCTCGGCCTCGCGGCGATCCTCGCCGGAGCGACGGCCCTCGCGGCGTCGTTCGGGCCGTTCCTCCAGGGGCTCGGCAACCTCAACCTCGTCCTGTTCTTCGTCGTGATCCTGGTCGGGCTCGTCTTCGCCGCCGTGCCCATCGCGTTCGCGTTCGGACTGGCGAGCTTCGGCTACATCGCATTGGCCACGACGGCGCCCGTCATCGTCGTGGCGGGGCGGATGGAGGAGGGCATGTCGCCGCTCATCCTGCTGGCGATCCCGCTCTTCGTGTTCCTCGGCCTGCTCATCGAGATGACGGGCATGGCCAAGGCGATGGTGGCCTTCATGGCGAGCCTGCTCGGTCACGTCCGGGGCGGCCTCTCCTACGTGCTCATCGGGGCGATGTACCTCGTGTCGGGTATCTCCGGCTCGAAGGACGCCGACATGGCCGCCGTCGCCCCCGCCCTGTTCCCGGAGATGCGTGAGCGGGGCGCCGATCCCGGCGACCTCGTGGCCCTGCTCGCCGCCACCGGCGCGCAGACCGAGACGATCCCGCCATCCCTCGTCCTGCTCACCATCGGCTCGGTGACCGGCATCTCGATCAGCGCCCTATTCACCGGCGGCCTGCTGCCCGCCCTGGTGGTCGGTTCGGCCCTGTGCGCCGTCGTGTGGTCCCGTTCCCGCGCGCCGGGGGCCGCCATCCCCCTGCCGCGGGCGAGCGGAGCCGAGATCGGCCGCGCCCTCCTGCTCGCGCTGCCGGCCCTGGCCCTGCCGTTCGTGATCCGCGCGGCCGTCGTCGAAGGGGTCGCCACCGCCACCGAAGTCTCGACCATCGGCATCGTCTACGCGACGATCGTCGGCCTGCTGCTCTACCGGCAGTTCGACTGGCGGCGCCTCGGTCCCATGCTGGTGGAGACGGCGGATCTGTCGGGCGCGATCCTGCTCATCATCGGCGCGGCCACCGCCATGAGCTGGGGCCTGACCCAATCCGGCTTCTCCGCGGGTCTCGCCGCCTTCATGGCCGGCCTGCCCGGAGGAGCGCCGGTGCTGCTGGCCGTCACCGTCGCGTTTTTCGTGGTGCTCGGCAGCGTGCTGGAGGGGATCCCCGCCATCGTGCTGTTCGGCCCCCTGCTGTTCCCCGTCGCCAAGCTCGCCGGCATCCACGAGGTGCACTACGCCATGGTGGTGGTGCTCGCGATGGGCATCGGCCTCTTCGCGCCGCCCTTCGGCGTCGGCTACTACGCGGCCTGCGCGATCGGCCGGGTCTCCCCCGATGCCGGCATGCGGCCGATCGGCGGCTACCTGGTGGCGCTCCTCGTCGGCACCGCCCTCGTCGCCGCCTGTCCCTGGATTTCCACGGGTCTCCTCAGATGAGCGCCGCCGCATGCGGCGCGCGCCGCCGCCACACGCCGGAGAGATTGTCTTGAAAGATCTTTTGACGTTCGGACAGATCCTCTCGGTTCATGCCCGCCTGAGCCCCGAGCGGAACGGCGCACGGGACCTGGCGCGCGCCATGGACGACGTGCCGCGCAACGCCACCGGCAAGGTGCTGCACCGGGTGCTGAAGGAGCAGGTCATGGAGGCCGAGCGCCTGGAGCAGTCCGGCCGCCGGGCCACCGGCTGACACCCCCTCCCTCCGCGAACCCGACCATGTTCCCGGGCGCGATCACGGAAGCCGATGCGTTCCGCCGCCGCAGGGGCGGCCGTCGGCGCCGGCCCGTGGCCCCCCGCATCAGGCGAGACGATGCAAGCGGTCCTCAACGCGGCACTGCCGATCTTCGGTCTGATCCTGACAGGTTACCTCAGTGGGCGGATCGGCCTGTTCTCACGCTCGGCCGCCGACAGCATCAACACGCTCGTCGTCAACCTCGCGCTGCCGGCGCTGATTCTCGTCGCGACCGCCCGGATCACGCCGGATCAGCTCGGTCAGCTCGGTTTCGTGGCCGCCTATGCGGGCAGCATCCTGGCGACCTTCGCGGCCGGATTCTGGTTGAGTCGCCGCAAGGCCCGCACCTCGGCCGAGGCCACCATCGAGGGCCTGGACGCGAGCTACAGCAATGTCGGCTTCATGGGCATTCCCCTGTGCCTGATCGTGTTCGGGCAGGAGGGGATGCCCCCGGTCATCATCGCGACGCTGTTCACGGCCTGCATCCAATTCCTCGGCGCGATCATGCTGATCGAGGCGGATCTGCGCCGGGGCATCACCCTGCGCCGGCGCGTCGCCAAGGTGCTGGTCTCGCTCCTGCGCAATCCCCTGTTCCTGGCTCCCCTCGCGGGTCTCTGCCTCGGTCTGGGCGGCCTGAGCCTGCCGCTGCCGGTCGCGCGCTTCGGCGAGCTGCTGGGCGCGGCCGCCGCCCCCTGCGCGCTGATCTGCATCGGGCTCGTCCTCGCGCAGGAGCGCCTCGACACCGCGCAGCTGCCGGAGGTCGGCCTGCTCATCGTCCTGAAGCTCGTCGTTCAGCCGGCGCTCGCCGCGCTGCTCGTGTTCGGCGTCTTCGACGTTCCGCCGCTCTGGGCGCGGGTGGCTGTGATCCTCAGTGCCCTGCCGATCGGCCCCGGCGCCTTCGCGCTGGCCAAGGGCTATGGCCTCCAGCCCACCGTGACCTCGGGCGCCATCCTCGTCTCCCACCTCGCCTCGGTGGTGACGCTCTCCACCATCCTCGCCTGGCTGGCGTGAGCGGCGACCGCCGCCCCCGAATCCCGAAGGAAACGCTCATGCAGATCCACTCCGACAGCGTCGCCGCTGTGGTCGCGCGCTCCCTGAAGGCGCGCGGCGTCGATCGTGTCTTTGCCCTCTGCGGCGGGCACATCATGCCGATCTGGATGCG